>JALWSU010000099.1 GCA_026993485.1 Thiotrichaceae bacterium
CTGGCACCTGAATATTCAACAATAAATCAAAAGATTTTTGGCTAGAGCGTAATAAATTAATCAACTCACCACTAACTTTAACCGTTTTATAAGTATTATCGGCAATTTGGTAATCGGCTGCGGTTTTTTGCATCGCACGAACTATTTTACCACGTTGCGTTATTAAATGTTGTTTATACAAAGCCGCAGTTTTTAAAGTCAAAGTTTGAGCGTCTAAATTCGCTAACAATAGTTGGCGATGTTTTTTATTGGTTTTATTACGTAACAAATATCGAGTATCAGCGTTAAGCTCTTTCACCTCAGCAACAATCTTTTCGATTTTGGGTAAATATTTTTTATCAATATTGCTGATAAAAGTTTCCTGCATGTGTAACAGCGTTTTAAGTAAAACCGTGTACATGCCATAATAGCGTTTGCTAATCTCAATATCTTCCTTACTCTTAATCGTCAACTGCATTAATTGTTGACTAATTTTTTTGACATTATCATAAACAACACTACTTTTAATAATGTCATCACCCACGACACTAGATAACAACACTTCCACTTGTTCTTGATTGACTTTTAATCCAGTTTGGCTAAGTTCCTCAGAAAATTGAATTTTCAATTCAGCAATCTTTTTTTCATTCCGCTGAATCAGTTCCTGGAGTTGCTTAATTTTGGCATCATAATCCGCTACCGTCTTACTCCATGTTGAGCGAACTGGCGCACTAATTTTAGCTTGACGATATTCAGAAATGGTTTGTTTCATTTCCCTAATTTGTTCTTCAAGCAAACGAATATGTTTCCTTGTTTGAGCCGTGTTGGAAACACTAAGAATCTCAACAGCTTCATCAAGCAGAGCATTTATTTCAGCACTATTATCCTCTTTATCTTTAAAAATCCAAGCCGACTGTGGCAAAGATTCATGCTCTTTTTCCAGACGTAACACTTTTTCAAGCGTAGGCGTAATTTCATTCCATACTTGTCCAAAAAAAGCATCCTTGTTCTTATTACCATCATCAGGAGAAGCCTTCTTTCCAGAAATAGCTTGAGCAGCCTCATCCCACATTTCCGTCATGAAATTCTTTGACTTATTCCACCAATCATCTACACCAGCAGAAACATTAGCCATCATTAATAACATTAGCAAGATAGCCAATGGTATTTTGAAATAGTATTTACTCATGATTAGCACATCCTTCTATATTGATTTTATTCACTCCGAAATAACTTTGGCATCACAATTCTCTTTCATATAAACCACAAATGGATCATTTTCAATTTCAATTTGATTCACCCCATATTTTTGCGGCTCATCCTCAAGATGTTGTGGCTTAACAACAGATTTTTTCGCCTCAGGATGTTCCACACGAATATGCACCCTTTGCGAAGCACCAAATTGTTTTTGCAATGCCACCTCTACTTGTTTCCTGCGCTCCTCATTAAGCAACCAATTATGCTCAGGCTGCAAAATCAAATGCCAAACATCGCCTTGACGTTGTTTCAATGAACACTTAATTGCAAGTTGCTTTACCAAAGCACTCAAACCTAACGAGCTAACAATACTTCCCCAATCATCCAAATTAACCTGATTAGTATGATTAACCTCAGCATTTAATGAACTCTCAGATAAAGGAGCAAACGCAGCCGCAGGTTTTTCTTTCACCGCCGACGCAACAGCAGGAGGAGCAACAGGTGGAGAATAAGAAATAGCCGCACTATCTGGACGAAATGCCAACATACGCAGCATCACCATTTCAAAACCACCACGCGGTTCAGGTGCCAGCAGTAAATCGCGCCGCCCAACTAAAGCAATTTGATAAAACAACTGCACATCTTCAGGTGAAAGCTGTTTAGCCAATTGCAAAATCGCCTCAGCCTCAGCATCATCAATGCTATTTGGCACCACTTGCGCCAAAGCAATCCGTTGTAATAAAGACAGTATATCACCTAATAAAGCCGAAAAATCCGGATTTTGCTCAGCCAACTGAGCCACCTGTTGCAACACTCCTGGAGCATCATTAGCAGCTAAGACTTGTACTAATTTTAGCACGGAATTTTGATCTAGGCTGCCCAACATACTACTAACATCATCCTTGAATACTTTACCCGCTCCATAAGCAATAGCCTGATCCAATAAACTTAAAGCATCCCGCAAACTCCCATCCGCTCCCACTGCCAACAAGCGTAAAGCTGGAATCTCATAGCTAATTTCCTCATCTTCAAGGATTTTCTTCAAATGATCAATAATTTGCTCAAGGGGTAAACGTTTCAGATTAAATTGTAAACAACGAGATAAAATCGTTGGGGGTAACTTTTGAGGATCAGTCGTAGCGAGCAAAAATTTTACATGTGGTGGGGGTTCTTCTAAGGTTTTCAACAAAGCATTAAAACTATGCGAGGATAACATATGTACCTCATCAATTAGATAAACCTTATAACGCCCCCGTGTCGGCGCATATTGGACATTATCCAACAAATCACGAGTATCCTCAACTTTAGTACGGGAAGCCGCATCAACTTCAATCAAATCAACAAACCGCCCCTCATCAATTTCACGACAAGCAGCACATTTTCCACAGGGATAAGCCGTCACTCCCATTTCACAATTCAACGACTTCGCCAAAATTCGTGCAATTGTCGTCTTACCAACGCCGCGTGTTCCAGTGAACAAATAAGCATGATGGAGACGATTATTTTCCAGCGCATTACTCAAAGCCCGCAAAACATGGGCTTGCCCCACCATTTCAGGAAAATTACGGGGTCGCCATTTACGGGCGAGTACTTGATAAGCCATGTTTTCACCACCGAATTAACTTTAACATTTTAGCACTTTATTCTAAGATATTTTTACTGCATCTAAACTATTTCTATAATAATTGAAGTTTTATACAATATACATGGTAGTGTTTTGATTAATATAAAGTATAGGATTTACGCATTGAGAACTGATTACTTTTAATTTAATTATTGTAATTCAAAGCGTTATATCTGGTACTCGCTTAGTATAGCCAAAGCTAAAGCTTTGGACTCCAAGTTACCCAACAGTTTATGGTTGACAATGTACTAGAGACATTATTGCGTCCAATCTTCCCACTCAAAGTCATCACGAACATTCTTAAGGATTTCAAATATTTTGTCCTTATTATCTTGACTCACCAACGTAGCCCGATTCTCAATCGCTGTAGAGGCAATTATCAAATCAATATTATGTTTTTGAAGAGCCTTTTTTCCGATGCCTTTATTCTTTCTATACTGTTCTTTAATTTCCCCAAAAATTTTAGCACCTTCTTCTGTCAAAGAAAAAATAGTTATTTCTTTATCCTTCTTTATGGACTCAATTATCCGTCTACTTTCTGAAATAACTTTTTCATTGTCAGTATGTGCAATACCATATTCTAGTTCGTACAAACTAAGCAGAGAAATACAAATATTTACCTCAAATTTATGAGCATTTGAAAGCAGTTTTTCCTTAATCTTATTATGATGTTCAGCCTCTCGCCTCGAAAGGTGGATGATAGCATTAGTATCGAGTAAAAAATTCATGTAGTTTCCTCAGTAAAGGGATTACGCATCGTAAAATTTTCCCTAAATTCTTTAACCCCCTTTTCTAAAACTTCCACAGTTTCTTCACTGATGTTATTGTTTTCTAAACGTTCTATTAAAGCCGCCAATCTATCTATACTTTCAGATTCTTGTTTATTATCAACTTTTTCCACTGTAATCGAAACACGAAATCGCATTCCATCCAAGTGTGCCCGCCTAGTTAAATCTCCAATTGTCTCGTGAGGAAGAACATGCTCCAACATTACCGTATTTTCAGATGCCCGCTCAATAGTGTTTTTCATGATAATCAACTCTTACTAAAAAAACCTTTTAACATTTTACGCCACAAATAAATTATTAGCAGTAATAATAAGAAAAATTTTGGTTAAAGAAAGGTTTGGAAATTTAAATCCCCTTTGCCAAATAATATGAATTTGGAACTGTCTTATGTTAAGTACTGTTAATTTTAAAATTCTGAAACGAAATAACGAAGTAAAATTCTGATTTAGATAATTTAAAAATTAAAATACCTGAAAATTTCTGATTCAAGATTTATAATTTTCAAATGAATTAACTTAAAGCAACATTAGAGATGTTGCAAAATCAAACCAATCTTACGGTTTCCATTGTCAGAACCTTGATTACAAAGGATTATAAGGATTGTTTAATTTAACCACCAACAATCCTATAAATCCTTTAAATCCCTAAAAATCAAGGTTCAGACAATGGGTGTAGTGTAAATTATTTGGCAACAACTCTATTAACCGCAGACACATTCTCCTCTAAATGTTGCGGATTAATCGTACCAACTATAACACTTGTAACACCCACCTTAGAGAAAATAAAATCCATACTCTCTTGTATTGATTGATGTTTACACAAATGCCCACTAGCAAAAGCCTTTTTAATCAAAACCCCTTTATTATGAGCAGCACAATAATCAATAACTGCGGCTTCATCTTGATATTCAGTATTATAACTAACCATTACCGCATCAGACTTCTCCGCCGCCAGCAGCCCACCAGCAACCGTTTTCGTTGACATACCAAAAGCACGAATCAGCCCCTGTTGTTTCAAATCCGCTAACACATCCATTACACCATAATGATTAATAATCTCAACATCATTACCATCAGAATGAACTAACAAAATATCAATATAATCAGTATTTAAACGCTGTAAACTGCGAATGCAACTTTGCTGAACAAATTCAGGCGTAAAATTAAAACTTGACTGCCCATTCTCAAATTCCTCTCCGACTTTACCACAAATCACCCAATCCTCACGCTGCCCTTTCAACAAATAGCCCAAACGTTTCTCACTCTCACCATAAGCGGGCGCAGTATCAAGCAAATTAATACCCAAAGCTTTAGCACGAGCAATTAAATCAGCGGCAGCCTTATCATCAGGAATTTTAAAAGCACTTGGATATTTAACCCCTTGATTTCTACCTAATTTTACCGTACCCAAACCAATTGGCGTAATCATTACGCCAGTTTCTGCAATCGGAAATTTTTTCATTATTCATACCATTTGTGCAAAATTAAAACAATTATATTTTAATGAACTTGTATGCCGATTTTAGCAGAAATATTAAGTAAAGAAGCCGCTTTCAGCAATTTTTGATCTAAAGTATAAAAACATTCTGCACCGTGATTTTTGCAAATAGCTAGATGTAGTGCATCAGCAGTTCTTTAGCCCCTCATCTCGCATTTGACGTATAAGCTCAACACTAGAATTTTCCATCTTTGGAAGCTCCGCTCTAAGTGCTGCTAATTTATCAAAAGGAAGAGATTTTAGGTTTTTTTTAACAGGAGAAAGTCGCACAATGGGTTCACCTAAATTAGTAATCACTATTTCCTTTCCCATTGAAACCAAATTCAACACTTCATCAAAATGGCTTTTTGCTTCATCAAAACTGATAGCACGCATAATATTCTCCATTTTATCAACTAAAATAAACCCCATCCCAAAACGGCAAAGCAAGCTCAGGGCGCGGCAAACCCTCTAATAAATTTAACTCCGAAAACTTCGGCTTTATACCTTGCAAGCGTAACAAACCTAAAACCTCATTAGCTAAATGAGGTGTCAAAGTCAATTTGGTAGGCCAAGCAACAATCACATTCTCCGCTGCCTGTTTCGCATAAGCCATATCTGGCAATATAAAACTAGCCTGTTTAGGTTCAGCACGATTAATCCGCAAGCTACCCCATTCAGCATGTTGAAAACTAATCCAAGGCAAAAGCTCCCGCAACTCCTGTTTCGCTTTTGTAATCAACTCAAACACACTTAGCTCTACTCCCTGAGTAGCAAGGCTACCCCCCAAATACCAAAGCCACTTACCATCAGGTAACGGATGACTAGACACAGTTAATCTAGGGCTACTACTAGCACCAATGCAATGCCCATAAAGCGGAAATGGATAATCATGTTTAACCAAAACCTGATGCAAAGGGCGGCGTTGCATTTCTGGGCGTTTAATCGAAAGTTGCTGCAACAAAGCCTCATTACCCTCTCCAGCACTGAAAATAAAACGCTGCGAACGGATAGTCAATAAATTGCCATCCTCTGATTTAATTTGCAACGCATCAACGCCACCCCCTATATGTGCCTGAAGAAATTTTGCATTTTGCCAATCAATTTTAAAAATCGCCTCACGATAATTATCAGCTAAAGCACTAATCACAGAGGGGACATCAACCACAATTTCTTGTAAACGATACAGCGTACCATTAAAACGCTTATCCTGAAAAACTGGCGGACGATCAGCCTTAGCAACAGTATTCATACGACCCCGAGTCGCACGGCTGGCAAAAAAAGTAGTAAGCTTAGATTTAATACTTGCAGTTGACCATAAATACATACAATCCGAAAGCAAACTAGCACGCCTCAAATCCACATCACCCTCACCAGCCAAACAAGCACGCCAATGTTTAGGCATACTCGCAATGATTTCAGAAATCTTATTAATTTTACCGCCCAAAGTGTATTTAATCCCACCATGTATCATCCCCTGAGAGGCGATGGTTTGAGCACTACCTAAACGATTTTCCTCAAATAAAATGGCATTATAACCTGCGGAACGGAGACGATTTAGCAACCATAAGCCAGCAATACCGCCACCTATAATCGTAATATCAACGTGAATTTCTGGTTGGAGGTTTTTTTCAGACATAATGCTAGTGAAGCAAAAACAAGAAGATACTAAAAAAAGAAAGGTTAGTAACAGTATAGAAACTGCTACTAAAAAGAATAGAAAAACCTTGAAAAAGCTAACTATAACTAAAAATGGCGGCAGCCCATGCCAGCCACACCCCGGCACATGCCGTTATTGCTACCGCTGCTTCCTTCCGGACCTGACGGGGTTCACAACAAAAACATTGCGAGGGGACCGACACAAACCACCATAAACTTTCGGAGAGAGAGGGATTCGAACCCTCGATACGCTGTTAACGTATACACGATTTCCAATCGTGCTCCTTCAGCCTCTCGGACACCTCTCCTAGCAAGAATACGCATTCTAACAAAAAAACTGCTGCTATGTCTAGTACCTTGTTAATTTTATTTTTTCTGACTCAAAATCGAAGCCAAGACCTCAGAGGTTTCCAAAACCTCTGAGGTCTGATTTGCAAATAATTTCGGATGCCTATTATGATTACAAAGTAATAATCGGAGAACTAGACAAATTACCCATTGACACAAACATATCATTCACACGTTCGACAAACGCCGCAGGATCATCCAACTGCCCGCCTTCACTCAACAAAGCCTGATCAAACAAAATAAACACCCAATCCTCAAACCGTTTCTCATCCTTCTCATCCTTCAAAGCCTTCACAATCGCATGTTGCGGATTAATCTCCATAATAGGCTGACTACCCGGCAAATTTTGCCCAGCAGACTTCAACAAACGCTCCAAACTAGCATCCATACCATGCGCGTCTGCTACCAGACAAGCAGGCGATTTAGTCAAACGATGTGTAATTCGTACCTCTTTAACTTTATCTCCCAAAGTCTTCTTAATACGCTCCAGAATCGGTTTCAAAGCATCAGACGCTTTTTCAGCCTCCTTCTTCTCATCCTCATTTTCCAAATCACCTAAATCCAATTCGCCCTTTGTCACCGATTGCAACGACTTACCATCAAATGCCGTCAGATGCATACTTAACCACTCATC
>JALWSU010000100.1 GCA_026993485.1 Thiotrichaceae bacterium
TTAGAACCGATTGATTAAACAATCCTTATAATCCTTATAATCCTTTGTAATCAAGGTTCAGACAATGGAATTTGCACCCATTGTCTGAACCTTGATTTTCAGGGATTTAAAGGATTTACAGGATTGGATTAGAACCGATTGATTAAACAATCCTTATAATCCTTATAATCCTTTGTAATCAAGGTTCAGACAATGGAAACCGTAAGATTGGTTTTCTTTTGCAACACCTCTAATAAAAAAAACTGTTAAAATCTAGAAATTACTTGGAGTCCAATGCTAAAGCTTTGGACTCCAATAAGTACTATGTAAAATATCAACTGGATCATCAGTAGTAGCGCAAGCTAAGAATCTATGTCGATTCAGCAATTTTTGCAAATGTGCTTGATGCTGTTCAAAGCGTTGATGATATTTTTTGACTCTTTCTTGTTCAGCCGTATTAACTATGACATCTGATTTGCCATCGCTCAAGCGATAACGCCCCGCAGGTGGCAATTGGCTTTCTAAAGGATCATAAATAAACAACATCACCACATCATTATGTTTAGCGATTTGTATTAAATGTGATTCTGCCTGAGCATTAAGGTATCTAAAATCACTAATCAAAAATATTAAACTACCTGGGCGTACCACACGGCGCAAACGTGCTAAAGCTTGTTGTATAGCTTCGGGATTTGTAGCTGAATGGCTAGTAGTCTGCATTTCAACCAGTTGCTTAATAAAATGCAGAACTTGAGCTTTGCCACGTTTCGGCTTCAATTCATGATGCTTGGAATCGGAAAAAATTAAACCGCCGACGCGATCATTATGCTGATTCGCACTCCAAGCTAATAAACTTGCATAGCGGGCAGCTAAAACGGATTTAAAAACGCCTTGAGTGGCAAAAAACATCGGCGCACGATAATCAACCCATAAAAACACTGCCCGTTCTCGCTCTTCACGAAATAACTTCGTATGCGGCTTACCTCGTCTCGCAGTAACACGCCAATCTATATGACGCATATCATCGCCAGGTTGATACAGGCGCACTTCATCAAACTCCATACCTCGTCCCTTAAAAGGCGATAAATATTGTCCACTTTGTTGAGAGCGAATCGCATTAGCTGGTAAAAACAAGGGCGGAGCATTCTGGCTCAAGCGAATCAATGCTGGCACTGTAACACGGATTCGTTCTTCATCTTTATTGGCATGAGCTTTACCAACTTTTAATCTATTCAGCATAATGATTGACTAAGGCACAGCAATACGTGTAATAAGAGCATTAATAAAAATATCTGGCGTTATACCATCCGCTTCGGCTTCATAATTAAGTATGATGCGATGGCGTAAAACATCATAAGCCATTGCCTGTATATTTTCTGGACCGACATAATCTTGTCCATGCAACCAAGCATGAGCGCGAGCGCAACGATCTAAACCAATCGTAGCACGAGGGCTAGCACCATATTCTATCCATTTTGCCAAATCTTCACCATAAGCCCCTGGATTGCGTGTTGCTAATACCAATTGCAATAAATATTCTTCAATATTATCCGCCATATAAATCTCAAGAATTTCATTACGCGCTTGAAATAATGTTGCTTGACTAAGTAACTCGCTTGGATTTGCCACTAAAGCAGGTTCACTAGCTTCACGACGCGCCAAATGCAAAATCTCTTTTTCATGAGCCAGTTCTGGATAATCAATATTAACGTGCATTAAAAAACGATCCAATTGTGCTTCAGGCAGCGGATAAGTTCCCTCCTGTTCAATCGGATTCTGGGTAGCCATCACTAAAAACAATTGTGGCAACTCATAAGTTTCACTACCAACAGTAATTTGTCGCTCCGCCATCGCTTCCAACAAAGCCGCCTGTACTTTAGCAGGAGAACGATTAATTTCATCCGCCAAAATCAGATTATGAAATAATGGACCTGGTTGAAATTTAAAACTACCTTCTTGTGGTCTATATATTTCAGTACCAGTCAAATCAGCGGGCAATAAATCGGGAGTAAATTGAATCCGATGAAAATCCCCTTCAATACCCTCGCTTAGCACTTTAATAGCGCGAGTCTTAGCCAATCCCGGTGCGCCCTCGACAAGCAAATGCCCATCCGCTAGTAAAGCAATTAACAAGCGTTCTACTAGCGTATTTTGCCCAATTATTTTTTGATTTATATAGTTTTTTAGTTGTTGTACAGCAACTTGATTCGAGACTGTTTCTGACATAATGAGAAATTTTTATTGATGATTTTCTGGAAAATATAACCTCAGAGGTGTTGGTAACGAACTAAGCCTAGCTAAACCTCGGAGGTCTTTTCTTTTAACCCTACAACAAATTCCGAATTTCCCGCAACCCCACAGAAAGCATAGCCAAATAAGGTTTTTCAACGGTATAAATCTCAGCTAAAACTTCCTGACAACGTTTTAAGCGAGTAGCGTTATTTTCCAACCATTGTTGTTCTCCGATTTGCAAAACAACAGTCGTTAGTTCTCGGTGAGTTCTGTAAAGTTCATCGCGTAATGCGGAGCGGGAAAGAGCTGTCCAGCGATTATCTCTCGGTAATTCGCCGATTTTTTGGCGTAACCAATATAATTTTAGTTCTCTTCCTAGCATAAAATGTACTGTTGCAACCATCTCCAATTTTACCCCTGTCGCATTAGCGATTTCAACAATATCTAAAGCACTTAGCCAAGTTTCTAAACCTGCAATACGCTTCGCTAGGCTTGCTGGAACTCCAGCATCAATCAAAGTTTGCGCTGCCTGTTCTAAATTCTCTCGCTCAGCTTGCCCAATTAAATTTAACATCTTCTCACCCAGTATCTGCACACCTGACTGCAAAGCTGCTATTGTTTTTGGAATATCTAAAGGCATTCGATGATGACGCAATAGCCAACGAGATGCACGCTCAATATGTTGACGGATTTCTCTCATTAAACTCAATTGCATTGTGGCAGTGATTTGATTTTCTAGGGCTTCAACATCTAACCATAAACTTTCTAAATCAAATAATTCACATACAATCATAAAAGCTCGCACAATGTTTGGCGCAGTTTCTCCTATCTCTTCCTCTAACATGTAGATAAAAGCGATACCACTACGATTTATAACTAAATTAGTTAATTGAGTGGCTATGATTTCTCGGTGCAAACGATGTTTAAGGATTTCTATTGCAAAACGTTGTGGTATTGGAGAAGGAAAATAACTACTTAAAATATTTCTAAAATATGGCTCCTCTGGCAACGTAGATTCTAGCAAATTTTGATATAAATCAATTTTGCTATAAGCCAATAAGATACAAAGTTCCGGAGAAGTTAAACCTTGTTGTGCAGCTCGTCGCTCTGCCAGCATCTTACTATTCGGCAGAAACTCCAATTCACGATCTAACTTATGCTGTTTCTCTAAATGCCGAATAAATCTTGCATGTAAATCAAGCAATTGCGGAGAAATTGAACTAGTCATATTGATGACTTGTGATTGTAATTTATTGTTTTTTAAGACTAACTCACTTACCGCTGCCGTCATATCAATTAAAAGCAAATTGCGTTGTTTTTGCGTCAAATCTCCATTAGTAACAATAGCATTCAGCAAGATTTTAATATTAACCTCATGATCAGAACAATCTACACCGCCAGAATTATCTAAAGCATCAGTATTAATACGCCCCCCATTTAGTGCATATTCTATACGCCCTAACTGGGTAAAACCTAAATTTCCCCCTTCGGCAACCACCTTACAACGTAACTCTTTGGCATTAATACGTAAGCTATCATTAGTTTTATCTCCAACCTGTGCGTTATGCTCAGTTTCCGCTTTAACATAAGTACCTATGCCACCATTCCAAAATAAATCAACAGGCGCACGTAATATAGCTTGAATTAGCTCATTCGGAGTTAAGCGTTGTGCTTTGATTGCCAATCGACTTTGAACTTCTGCTGACAAAGTAATAGATTTACTACGGCGTGAAAATACTCCCCCACCTTTAGAAATAAGTTTGGGGTTATAATCTGCCCAAGTAGAACGAGGTAGATAAAATAAGCGTTGACGTTCTTTAAAACTGTGTTGCGGAATCGGATTTGGATCTAAAAAAATATGTAAATGATTAAAAGCAGCCACAAGTTTAATATGCTGAGACAAAAGCATCCCATTACCAAAAACATCACCCGACATATCACCAACACCAACAGCAGTAAAATCCTGCCTTTGAATATCCATACCCAATCCAGCAAAATGCTGTTTTACCGATTCCCACGCACCCCGCGCAGTAATTCCCATAGCCTTATGATCATAACCAGTAGAACCACCTGATGCAAAAGCATCACCTAACCAAAAGTTATATTCTTTAGCAACTTGGTTAGCAATATCCGAAAAACTCGCTGTACCCTTATCCGCAGCTACAACCAAATAAGGATCATCATCATCATGTCTTACCACATCTTTTGGCGGTACAATTTTGCCATCAACAATATTATCGGTTAAATCCAATAAACCGCGAATAAAGGTTTTATAACCAGCTATAGCTTCAGCTTGAATTGCTTCACGCCCGCCTTGATTTGGTAAACGTTTCACCACAAAACCGCCTTTAGAGCCGACTGGCACAATTACCGCATTTTTTACCATTTGTGCCTTAAGCAACCCAAGTATTTCGGTACGAAAGTCTTGCAAACGATCTGACCAACGCAAGCCACCGCGTGCCACCTTACCGCCGCGTAAATGCACCCCTTCCACCTGCGGCGAGTAAACAAAAATTTCAAATTTAGGACGCGGTTCAGGTAAATCTGGAACTTTGCTAGGATCAAATTTAAAAGATAAGTAAGTTTTACTACCCGACTCTTGAAAATAATTACTGCGTAAAGTAGCTGAAATAACACCTAAAAAACGGCGCAAAATTCGATCTTCATCTAGGCTATCAACAGTATCAAGAGAATGAATAATTTCTGCAACTAATGCCTGAATTTTATTTAAACTTCTATCTTGTGCTGGATTACAACGCGCATAAAATAAATCTAATAATTTTTCTACAATCGGCGCATTATTAAATAACGCTTGTTCAACATAGCCTTGACTAAAACGCCCATTAGTTTGTCGCAAATATTTCCAATAAGCTCGAAAAATTAGAATTTCACGCCAAGTTAGCTCAGCGCGTAAAGAGAGACGATTAAAACCATCATTTTCAATTTCGCCCCGCCAAACGCGAATAAAAACATCCTGAAACACCTCTTTAATTTCGCTAATATCCAAAGACTCTTCACTATGCAATAAGCCAAAATCTTGAATCCAAACACTGGGCTGATCTTGGATTCGGACTTCATAAGCACGTTCGCTAATTACTTTGACTCCCATATTTTCTAGCATGGGCAAAATTTCTGACAGAGGAATATGCTTCTCAATATGAAACAATTTAAACCGCAATGAATTATCAAGAGCCTCAATCGGGCGATATAAATTCATACCTAAATGCCCAGACTTAAGAACCTCCTCAATTTTATCAATATCATAAACTGCATAATGCGCGGAAAAATCTTCCCGATAGGCAATTGGAAAAGCCCCTTGATAGCGACGCACTAGACGAGTTCCTTGCTCCTCACCATTATGCTCAAATAAGGCATCATGTAAAACATCATCCCATTCACGGGTAACATCAATTAAACGTTTTTCTATTTCACTAATATCACAATCAAGACAACTACCAGTAGGAGTAGAAACGATAAAATGTATTTGAGCAAACTGCGACTCAGAAATACGGACACTAAATTCAATCTTATTACCACCAAAAGCTTTCAACAACACCCTTTCCAAACGCTGACGAATTTCAGTGTTATAACGCTCACGAGCGACATAAACAAGACAAGAAAAAAAGCGTCCATAAATATCTGGACGCATAAATAAGCGAATCGGCTGCTGGCGTTCTTGTAATTGTAAAATCCCCATAGCCGTTTGATGCAAAGTTTCCTTATCAATTTGGAATAACTCTTCACGAGGATAGCTTTCCAAGATATAACAAAGAGCTTGATGTTGATGACTACGATGTCGAAAACCTGCCTGCTGAAAAACATACTTAATTTTCTTCCGAATCATAGGCGTATCAAGCGTCAATTGACGATAAGCCGCAGAAGTGTATAAACCTAAAAATCTATGTTCCCCCGTAACAACACCTTCATTATTTATTATTTTGATCCCAATATAATCCATATTAGTGGGACGATGTATTGTCGAACGCGCCGTAGTTTTATTCAGCAATAACAACTGAGGTTCAAAAGCCAATTTGCGTAAAGGAAGCGGTAATTTAGCAAAACTAGTAGAAATTTCTGGATTTTCAGCTAAAGCATTACGCAAAATACCCAATCCCGTAGCAGGTAAACGATACAACTCAACACTATCATTTTGACTTAAGAGGCTATATTCTCGATACCCCAAAAAAGTAAAATGATTATTCTGCGCCCAAGCCAAGAAATCACAAACCTCCTTAACTTCCCCAGCATCAATCGGAGGTGGATTAGATTCTAGAGTTTGCAGAATCTTTGCCATTTTATCAAGCATAGCTTGCCAATCTTCCACAGCCGACTGCACCTCACCTAGCACAATTTTTACTTGCTGCGAAATTTTTTCTAAGCTAATCGCATCAGTTTGTTTATCAACCTCAATATGAAAAATCGCCTCATAATTCTCATTAAATTCACTATGATTAGAAACGGCAGGCAATACCTCAAGCAACAAACCATTTTCATCACGATGCACTTGCATAATCGGCGAGATAATCAAATGCACCGTTAAACCCTGACGATTTAAAGCCATACGGATTGAATCAACCAAAAACGGCATATCTTGAATCAGAATACTAACAATCGTATGAGGCGATTGCCAACCATCTTGCTGAAATTGAGGATTAAAAACTCGCACCTTACTTTCACTAGCTTGCTTTTCACGAGCAAAACGCCAATAATCAATAACCGCCCCATAGATATTTTCATAATTATCAGTAATATACGAAATATAATCAGATGGAGAAACTGAAGGCACTAGCGATTGGTAAAAATGTTCAAAAAACGCCATGATTTGCTTAGATTCAGGCTCAGGAAAATGATTATTTATCATGCTGAGGATTTTTTTCTGGATTTCTGGCATTTAAAAATCTCCAAGGTAGATAATCCTAAATAGATTGTCTGAACTGTGATTTATGTGATTATACTGATTAACTCTGATTTAAAAATCAACCACAAATCACAGTTAATCCTTTAATCACATAAATCACAGTTCAGACAGGTTCCAAATTTCTCGTTCCCACGCTCCAGCCCACTCACTTATACACAAGGGCAACCACAAGGGATTGCCCCTACAAACAATGATGTAGGGGCAATCCCTTGTGGTTGCCCTTTGGAGCTTTTGGTTACCCAAAGTTATGCACCATTCTTAAAATCCCAATCAATATCACTTAAATCTTTAGCGACAATAATCTGATCAAGCAAATTATCTAATTGTTCCAGATCAGAATTAGCCTTAATTTTTTGCACCAGATTATTTGGTACTTGGTTAAATTTTCGTTGTAATTGACGAAGCACAATATGCTGAACACCTTGCTGCATACCTTGCTGCATACCTTGCTGCATACCTTGCTGCATACCTTGCTGCATCCCTTGTTTTAGACTAGCATCTAAAGCTTGTTGAAAAGTCGGCAATTTACCAATTGCTTCAGGCATTTCTTGGAAAAACTGGTCAATAATTGGCCA
>JALWSU010000101.1 GCA_026993485.1 Thiotrichaceae bacterium
GAGCGTGGGAACGAGAGTGCGTAAAACTGAGTTTGAACAAGCAGAGCATCCTTAGTATAAACCTCCGAGGTTTTCAAAACCTCGGAGGTTTTGTTGGGCAGCCGTAGGCTTACTTATCTTGATCTAATTTCATTAGCAACGGTGGTAATAAGAACAAGTCAGCTATCAAAGCAAAAATAACAATTATACTTACCATGATACCCATTTTTACAGTTTCAGTGTAATCGGAAAATGAGAGAATTAAAAAGCCTGAAATCAAAATCACAGATGTAAACCATAATGCTAAACCCACACTACGAAAAGCATAACGTACTGCAAATTGTGGGCTAAGTCCTTTGTCGCGGCGGGCATGTAAATATTTGCTTAAATAATATATGGTATCATCAACTACTAATCCTATAGTCAGTGCTGTTACTATCGACAGCCCTATACTTATTTGTCCAACTAATATCCCCCACAACCCGAAAGCCATTGCTGCTGGTACTAGGTTGGGAATTAAACTGATCAAACCATATTTTATTGAGCGTAATGCGATAATTAGAGTAAAAGAAATCAACACTAGTGCAACTGCTGCTCCAAATAATAAACTCCGAATATTCTGAAAACTAATGTGAGCAAACATGATAGCTATACTTGTTCCTGGTACTTGCATAGAAGCAGGAGTATTTTTCTGAAGCCAATCTTGGATTCGTTTCTCCAATGCCAACATTTCATTGGTTGATAAAATTTTAGTAGTAGCAGTAACACGAGTAGCGGATTTATCTACATTGATTTGGTTATTAATATCTAAACCATAAGGTAAGGACATTTCATAAAGTAATAAATATTGTGCGGCTAAATCACGCCGCTCTGGTATGCGGTAATAAGCGGGATCATCACCATGTAGGTTTTTATTAAGACGCTTAAAAATATCAGTAATACTGCTAACATGTCTGATTTCAGGTTGTTGGCGTAACCAATGGGCAAATTTTTCTACTTTATGCAGAAATTTAGGATTGTTAATGCTTTCAAATTCGCCTGCATTTAAAGAATAATGTATATCATATAAGCCAGTTAAATTTTTGGTGACAAAATCGGTTGCTTGGCGGAATTCGGTACTTTTATCAAAGTATTTGACAAATTCATCATTTAATTCGTTGCGTGGCAAAAAAACTATTAGTAGTATAGTAATACTAGCCATACCCCATATTAATGCTTGTCGTTTTGCAATCACAAATTCGCTAAGTTGCTCCATAGCATGAATTGTCTTAATGCTTTGTGATTTTATACGCACGGGTAAAATTGCTAGAAGTGCAGGTAAGAAGACGATAGATAAAATCCATGCAATAGTAACTCCCAGTGCGACAATATTTCCTAAGTCACGATAAGGTGGGACTTCGCTAAAATTTAAGCTTAAAAAACCTATGACTGTTGTAAAACTAGTTAGGAATACTGGTTGAAAATTAATTTGTAGACTTTCTACAATAGCCTCGCGCTTATTCCGCCCAGCAGTTCGTATTTCATCTTGGAATGTGGTAAGTAAATGCACGCAATCTGCTACTGCTAAGGTGAGAATGATTACTGGTGCAACAGCCGTACCGCTACTCAAAACAATACCTAATAATCCTGCTAATCCCATAGCAGAAAGTGTAGAAAATGAAATGACTAGCAAAGTGACAAACATACCAGAAAAAAGTCTCAACAATAACCATAGCATAATTAGAATTACAAGATACATAGCAGGGAGAAGAGTTTCTGTATCTTGTTTCGCCAGTTCTTGCATGGCGTTATTCATCACAACTATTCCGGTGATGTAAACTTTAATATTAGGATAACGATTGTGAAATTTCTTGGCGAGATTGCGGACATAATTAACCACTTCAGGCATTTCAGTAT
>JALWSU010000102.1 GCA_026993485.1 Thiotrichaceae bacterium
AAATATCAACAACAAGTAGTTATTTTAGTTGACGAATATGATAAACCGATATTGGATAATATCGAAAACCGGGAACTTTCAAAACAAATTCGGGATGGATTAAAAAATATTTATTCAGTTATTAAAGATAGTGATCAATATCTTAAATTTGCATTTTTAACTGGAGTGAGTAAATTTTCTAAGGTTAGTTTATTTAGCGGGCTGAATAATTTAGAAGATATTTCATTGGATACTAGGTATGCCAAGATTTGTGGTTATACGCATCAAGATATACAAGAGTCTTTCAAAGAATATTTAAACGATATTGACTTGAAGGAATTACAAAGATGGTATGACGGTTATAATTTTTTGGGTGATGGCATTTATAATCCTTATGATATTTTACTATTTTTTCTGAAAGGTAAAATATACAGTAATTATTGGTTTGAAACTGGAAATCCATCGTTTTTAATTAAGATACTCAAGCAAAATCAGTATTATATTCCCAATCTGGAACAAATTGAGGTTAGCGAAGAAGATTTGGCAAGTTTTGATGTTGATGATATTAAGCTAGAAACTCTATTATTTCAAACAGGTTATCTGAGTATAAAAAAACTTGAGACTGTATTTAATCAGCGAATTTATCAGTTAGGCTATCCTAATTTGGAAGTCAGAAGTGCTTTAAATAATACCATTTTTAAGTATTTGCTTTCAGACAAATCCATAAAAAGAATGGCAATGTTTAATGCTCTTATTAATAAGGATATGGAACAATTTAAACAAGCTATATTCACCTTATTTGCGTCAATACCTTCAGATAATTATCGCAAAAATCAGATGCAAAATTATGAAGGCTATTATGCTAGTGTAATGTATAGTTATTTAGCTGGATTGGGGATTAATTTCATTGCAGAGGATGTCACTAATAAAGGTAGAATTGACGTTACTATTGCTACTCCTGATATGGAACAGGTTTATCTTATTGAATTTAAAGTACTTGATAATGAATCACAAATAGGTAATGCTTTAAAGCAAATTAAACAAAAAAGATATTATGAAAAATATCAGGATAAGGCAAAGGAACTCTATATTGTTGGTATTGAATTTTGTAAAAGTAAGAGGAATATTTGTGGGTTTGAATGGGAAAAAGTAGGATTATCAAAAACTTGATTCTAAATAGTTACCTATGTAAATAAATTATGCTTGTTAGTAGATTTCCTCGCTCCCACGCTCCAGCGTCACTGCCATGCTATTAATGGATGGAGTACAACGAATGGAAAACAACGAATGAAAGCCAAATCATTTAGCTCATGATTTATAAATTGATTTAATTGCGTTTAATCCTGAAACGCCTCACAGGGCAACCATAAGGGATTGCCCCTACAAACAATTACTATAGCATTGCCCGATTTAGTTAAGCACATTTACGCTCCAAACCTGCCAGGTTTTTAAAACCTGGCAGGTTTTCTAGGTGTATTTTAAGCAATCGGTTAAGGCTATAGTTCCCAAGTAGAGACGTTGCATGCAACGTCTCTACTTGGGAACTAGTAATTGATTTAATTGAGGTATAAATTGTTATCTTGTCATTTCTACGTCAGCGGAGAAATCTTTACTGGCTTTAAGATTTCTCCGCTGACGTCGAAATGACAATTTAACTTGTGTATAAGAGAGTGCGCTGGAGCGTGGGAACGAGAGTGCGTAACATAAGTTAATAATTGGACTCCAAATGAAACGGAGTAAGCGTAGTTACGCACTGGATTTCCAAAAGCTCTTAAAACTTAATTGATCGGAGTGCAAGGTAACCTTGCACTCCAACTACTCGAAAATTCTTGTAAGAACAGGAGAATTTCATGACAGATTTATCTATTCGTGACTTAGATATAGCCATTATCGGAATGTCTTGTCGTTTTCCCGGAGCCAAAAATATTGATGCTTTTTGGGAAAATCTGAAAAATGGTATTGAGTCGATTTCATTTTTTTCTGATGAAGAGTTGCAATCAGCAGGTATTGATGCTGCAACCTTAAAGAATCCTAATTATGTTAAAGCAAATGCGCTGTTATCAGATATTGATTTATTTGATGCCGGATTTTTTGATTTTAATCCCAGAGAAGCGGAAACCACTGATCCACAACACCGCATTTTTTTAGAGTGTGCTTGGGAAGCCCTTGAAAGTTCTGGTTATGCGGGGAAAACTGAAACTAATCCTATTGGTGTTTATGCTGGGGTAGGTATGAGTTTTTATCTTTTGAAAAATCTTTATCCAAATTTAGATTCTTCAAATTTGGGAGGTTTGTTTTCCCTGGGGATTAGTAATGATAAAGATTATCTACCTACGCGATTGTCTTATAAACTGAATTTAAAAGGTCCAAGTATTAATATTCAAACTGCATGCTCAACTTCATTAGTTGCGGTTCATTTGGCTTGCCAAAGTTTGCTTAATGGTGAGTGTGATATAGCTTTGGCTGGTGGGGTTTCAATTATGAATTTGTCTAAAGCTGGGTATTTATATCAAGAAGGTATGATTTTGTCTCCTGATGGACATTGCCGCGCTTTTGATGCTAAAGCTAAAGGTACAGTCAGTGGCGATGGAGTGGGTATTGTGGTTTTAAAAAGATTAGAGGAAGCAATCGAAGATGGTGATTATATCCACGCAATTATTAAAGGTTCTGCTGTCAATAATGATGGTTCTTTGAAAATTGGCTATACTGCTCCTAGTATTGAGGGACAAGCTGGGGTTATTTCTGAGGCGCAGGCAATTGCTGAAATTACAGCGGATACGATTTCCTATATAGAAGCCCATGGTACTGGAACTGAGCTAGGTGATCCTATTGAAATTGCTGCTTTAAATAAAGTTTTTCGAGCTACAACTGATAAAAAGAATTTTTGTGCCATTGGTTCAGTAAAAACTAATTTTGGACATACAAATTCTGCTGCTGGTGTAGCAGGTTTGATTAAAACCGTTCTAGCTTTGAAACATAAGCAATTGCCACCAAGTTTACATTTTGAACACGCCAATCCGAAAATTGATTTTGCTAATAGTCCCTTTTATGTTAATAGTACATTATCAGATTGGAAAACCAATGAAGCAGTTCCGCGCCGCGCTGGCGTTAGTTCTTTTGGTATTGGCGGAACTAATGCCCATGTGATTCTTGAAGAAGCTCCAGCAAAAACGCCATCTGGAGAATCTCGCCCTTGGCAATTATTGTTACTTTCTGCAAAAACACCATCAGCCTTAGAAACAGCAACTCGTAACTTGGCAAGCTATTTAGGACAGCATTCCGAGATTAACTTGGCTGATGTTGCTTATACTTTAAGTGAAGCTCGTCGTGCTTTTAGGCATAGATATATGCTAGTCTGCCAAAACCTTGAAGAAGCGACTACTGCGCTTAGTACTTTTGATGCCACGGGCAATACTCATACAGAAGAAAACCAAGCTGTGGTATTTATGTTTTCAGGGCAAGGCTCACAATATGTGAATATGGCTTTGGAACTTTACCAAACTGAGCCAGTGTTTAAAGAACAAGTTGATTTATGTTCAGAATACTTAAAAAGCCATTTAAATCTTGACTTGCGTCAAGTCCTATATCCAAACGAACCAGACAGCGAGCAATTAAATCAGACTGAAATAACACAACCAGCTCTTTTTGTGATTGAATATGCCCTAGCGAAATTATGGATGAGTTGGGGAATTTATCCTGAGGCTATGATTGGTCATAGTATTGGTGAATATGTAGCGGCTTGTTTATCTGGGGTTTTTTCTTTGGAAGATGCTTTATCCTTAGTTGCGGCACGCGGACAAATGATGCAATCTATGCCTTCAGGTGCCATGCTTGCAATCTCATTAGCGGAAGAACAAGTACAGGCTTTTTTGGCAAATGGACTTTCGTTGGCGGCTGTTAATACTCCTGAGTTGTGCGTTGTTTCAGGTAATATCGAAGCGGTAGAGGTATTAGAACAAAAATTGAGTGAGCAAAATGTAGAATATCGCCGTTTACACACTTCCCATGCTTTCCATTCTGAAATGATGCAACCAATTTTGTCTTCATTTACTGAAAGGGCAAAACAAGTTACTTTTGCTAGTCCACAAATTCCTTATATATCTAATGTAACTGGTACTTGGATTACGGCTAACCAAGCAATGGATCCAAACTATTGGGCAAAACATCTACGACAAACTGTGCGTTTTGCAGATGGGTTGCAAGAATTATTAAAGAGTTCAAAACGAATTTTGCTAGAAGTTGGGCCTGGACGGACATTAATGACGCTTGCAAGACGACATCCCAATAAAGCTGCTGAGCAAGTAGTGTTAAATTCATTAAGGCATCCACAAGAAACGCAATCAGATTTAGCATTTTTATTAAATACCTTGGGGAAACTTTGGCTTGCTGGTGGACAAGTGAATTGGTCTGGATTCTATAAGAATCAGCAACGTCATTGTATACCTTTACCAACTTACCCGTTTGAGCGTAAAGCTTATTGGGTTAATCCTCCTCAAAATACTCAAAATAAACACGAACTTGGTAAACCTAAACTAGTTCAAGAACAAGTATCACTTGAGAAACAGCCTGATATTGCGGATTGGTTTTATGTGCCTTATTGGAAACCTTCAGTATTATTACCAGACAATCCGGAAACTTTGGAAAATTCATGGTTGCTATTCTGTGATAGTTGTGGTGTTGCTTCTCAACTTGTGGAAAAGTTAAGAAGTAAAAATCAAGAAGTTATTACGGTCAAAATTGGCTCAACATTTTCTAAGCTAAGTGAGCATGATTATACTTTGAATCCTCAACAAGCTGAAGATTATAACAGCTTGATTAAGGAATTGCTGACTAGGAAAAAAATTCCACAAAAAATCGTTCATTTATGGTCTGTAACCGCAAATCATGCTAATGATGAATTGACTATAGAAATACTTGATAAGGCACAAGATTTAGGATTTTACAGTTTGCTGTTTTTGGCACAAGCACTTGGAAAACATAATATAAGTGATGAAATTGAAATTTCGGTGCTGTCAAATAATATGCAATCTGTTACAGGTGGTGAAGATGCATTATACCCAGAAAAGGCAACAGTCCTTGGGCCAGTTAAAGTAATTGGACAAGAATATCCTAATCTAAGTTGTCGTCATATTGATATTAGTATTCCATCCTCAATGGATAAGGATAAACCTTCTTTATTCAATAAATTGTTCTTTTCTGCTTCATCCGAAAAGATTGGGATTGATCCTATATTAATAGATAGCTTGTTTCTTGAATTGATAAGCAAAAATTCTGAGCAATTAATTGCATATCGTGGTAAGCAGCGTTGGGTGCAAGATTTTGAACCGGTTCGATTGGAGAAACCAGTTGATGAAATACAATCCTTAAAGGAAAAGGGAGTTTATTTAATTACTGGTGGACTTGGTGGTATTGGTATGGTTTTAGCGGAACATTTAGCAAAAACTGTACAAGCTAAACTAATCCTAGTAGGTCGTTCTGCTTTTCCAGTTAAAGATGAATGGAATGATTGGCTGGCTAATCACGATGAAGATAATGTTATTAGCCAGAAAATCCAAAAAGTGCAAAACCTTGAAGCCTTGGGTGCTGAAGTTTTGATAGCTAGTGCAGATGTGGCCAATTTGGAACAAATGCAAACAGTTCTGCAAACTACTGAAGAGCAATTTGGGCAAATTAATGGGGTTATCCATGCGGCTGGGGTTATAGGAGAAAAATCCTTTTTCACTGTTGTTCAGGCAGGAAAAACTGATTCTGAGCTTCAATTTCAACCTAAAATACGTGGTACTTTAGTATTAAAAAAAGTTTTGTTAGATAAAAAACTTGATTTTTGTGTCTTGTTTTCTTCCTTATCTTCAGTTTTAGGGGGGTTAGGATTTATCGCCTATTCAGCTGCTAATCTTTTTATGGACGCTTTTGTTTACCAACAAAGTAAAACTAATCCTGTACCTTGGATTAGCGTTAATTGGGATGGTTGGAAACTTGAGCATACTAAACCAAATACTTCTTTTGGAACAACTTTAGTTGAATTAGCAATAACGCCAGAAGAAGGTATCAACATTTTTAGGCGTGTTTTAGCATCGATTTCCTTAATAAATAATCAGTTAGTTATTTCTACTGGAGAATTACATACTAGACTTGAACAAACGTTCAAATCAAAATCAACAGTTCAGAAAAAGTCTTCTCTTCACCCAAGACCATCTTTATCAACTCCATATATGGCTCCTCGTAATGAATTAGAGCAAAAGTTGGTTGATATTTGGCAGAAATTTTTTGGAGTCGAAAAAATAGGAATAAATGATGATTTCTTTGAGTTAGGTGGAGATTCTCTTCTCGCAGTTCAACTCATTGCGAAATTACGCGAGACTTTCCAAATTAATTTGCCTGCACATAGTTTCTTGAATGTACAAACTATAGCTGGATTAGTTCAATTGATTGAAGAAATAACATCTCAACTTCCTAATAAAGAAACACGACCAACCTTGCCATCATCATTGGTTGAGTTACAAACTGGCAGTCCCTCAAAAACTCCTTTATTTTTAATACATCCACTTGGCGGACATGTTTATTCCTATAGAGATTTGATCATAAACTTAGACTCGAAACAACCTGTTTATGGTATACAGGCACAAGGTTTAGATGGAAAAGCAGATATAATCACTAAAATTGAAGAAATGGCTAGTAAGTATATTGAGGATATACGTGTTCTTCAACCCAAAGGACCTTATTTATTAGGAGGTTTTTGTTTTGGTGGTCTTGTCGCTTTTGAGATGGCTCAACAACTTAAGAAACAAGGTCAAGAAATTTCATTACTTGCTATGATAGATACCCTTAAAGCTGGTCAAAAGCCAATTCTCACTAGAAAAACCAGAGATAAAGTAGGCAATAATACATGTAAAACCTCAATCAGAAACTTAATTGGGCAACTTGCTTTAGCATTCTTGCCACGTAACTTACGTAAGTTACTTATTGCTAAGTTCTTAACCAACGCTGAAATCATAGCTTATTTTCTTGAACTGGGTGCGAATGTGCCTGTGTCATTGAAAGAATTACGGAAACTTAAACCAGATGAACAGTTGCGTTATTTTTTGAATGAACATAATATTAAAGAAAAACATATACTTGATGAATCTTTGTTTGATATAAATCAGATTCGCCATTTTTTTCATATTTTTAAGGTTAATGTGGAAACATTTTGGGATTACGAACCGCAATTGTATCCAGGTAAAATTATTTTCTTTCACGCCACTGAGAGGGATGCTTATACTGCTCCAGAACTTGGATGGCAAAATTTTGCAGCAGGTGGTTTTGAAGTTATCAAAGTACCAGGTAATCACCTGAGTATGAATTATTCACCCAACGTCGAAGTCATAGCTGAACGCCTTAATACAGAGTTTGAAAAAGCAGAGCATCCTTAGTATAAACCTCCGAGGTTTTCAAAACCTCGGAGGTTTTGTTGGTAAGTGTTTTTATAGCCTTACCCGATTTAGTTAAGTACAAACCTGCCAGGTTTTTAAAACCTGGCAGGTTGGTACGCTGTATTTTATACAAACGGGTAGTGCTATATCCGCTTTTATAACTCATCCCTGTAGTTCTTGAAAAGCTTCTAAGAAGATAAATATTTGAATTTGTTCAAGATAAATAATTATTAACCCGCAACTTGATAGTCGAGTTTAAGATTTCTCCGCCGACGTCGAAATGACAAAATAAAAATTT
>JALWSU010000103.1 GCA_026993485.1 Thiotrichaceae bacterium
GCAGGTTTAGCTAGTAAAAAACCTGCCAGGTTTTAGAAACCTGGCAGGTTTAGCTAGTAAAAAACCTGCCAGGTTTTAGAAACCTGGCAGGTTTAGCTAGTAAAAAACCTGCCAGGCTTTAGAAACCTGGCAGGTTTAGCTTGTATGTGTTGTGTGTGTGTTTTTATTGTGTTGTGGGGGGGTTTGGTTGAGCAAAAATAGCTTAAACGGGGCTTAGAGTGGCGGTGAAAACGTTTGGCAAAAGGTAGTGGGTGGGGAGAGATTGGAGGGGGAAATGGGCTTAAAAAGTCGCTGATTTGCTAAATGAGCAACGAGTTTCAATTGCTAAATTGCTAAGCCGGGTTAAAACAGAGGATAGGAATAGTGTTTTATTGGCGGGGATAATTCGGATACGCATGAGCTATCCTCTATAGTAATGCCCTTAAATTAAGGGCAAGCATAAGGGGTTGCCCTTGGCGATTCACCATTTATAACTGAAATTAATACCAATATTATGACTGTTAGCTATAGGTGTAACAACCAGATTTTTATATGGCGAAGTAAAATAATAACTACTCAATCCACCAATTAAAGCACCTGCTGCAACATCCGTGAAATCGTGTTTCTTTGATTCATCCTCAAGTCTACTCCAACCAACAAAAGTTGCTCCAATATATGCTGGAATTGCATATTTAATTCCATATCTTTTGTGTATAAATGATGCACCTTGAAAAGCAGCCGATGTATGTCCTGATGGAAAGGAGTAATCACCATTATTATTTGGCCTGGGTTTATTTACAGCATATTTTAGTGCGTATGTTACACCTAGATTGGTAAAAAATGATTTATAGAATTGATTTCGTCCGTCATTATCATCTAAAACCAAAGTTGTCGCATAAGCTGTAGCAGGGATAAGCACTTGTATTATGTTACCAGCTTGTTCTATATTGATTTTATCTTGTGCGTGAACTACGCTGACAAAGATAGTTAAAATAATGCTTAATGTGATGTAATTAAATTTCATTCTTGGCATAATCCCATAAAGTTAAGCAAATATACGTCATTAATTACGCATGAATCAACAATTCTAAGGGGGGAAACCTTAGGGGAGAATTAGGTTAGGGTGGATTTTCTGTCTGAATCGTAGTTATATGATAGAATTTTTAGAATTAAAAGGCAAGAAAATCAAAATATTTTGATAAATATTGCCCCTATATATTTCGTCATCGGGCAACGCTATAGTTGCCCTAAGTAGTTACATTTAATGAAGTACGTCTAGGTTACGGTTATATATTTTGGTTTTGATGTCAAATGCGCCAATAATTGTATGAAATATATTTGAATGGGAGTATTGGTTATCTTGAGGTATATTTTTTATGCCTTTTAGTTTGGTAAAGTCATTAGACATCCAGATCAGAAATGGAATCTGTTTTTGAAAGTCAGGCGCAAACATATAAGGTGTTCCATGCAAATAAAGTCCTTGTTCGCCTAAAGATTCACCATGGTCTGAAATATATATCAACATGACGGGAATGCCTTTCAATTTTTTAAGTATTTTTATAGTTTTATACAGAAAGTAGTCGGTATATAAAATCGTATTATCATAGGCATTTATAAGCTCCTGTTGTGTACATTTGCTAATTTCTTCATAGCGGCAAACTGGTGTGAATTTTTCAAATTGTGGCGGATATCTGGAATAATAACTTGGGCCATGACTTCCCTTAGTGTGCAAGACAATTAAGATTTTTGGTTTATTTGATGATTGGATTCTTTGGCTTAAACCAGATAATAAGACCTCGTCGAAGTTACAACCCTCACCAATACAATTTTTTCTTAGTTCAGACGCTTCTTGATAATCTGTAACATTTATTGGCGGTTCGCCCCAATTGTTCGTGCGCCAAACAACGTCTACGCCAAGTCTAGTTAAATAACTAGGCAATGGTTCCGCATTTTTCTCTCTGGAATTATAAGAGAGCATACAGGCTAATGAGCCTGTTGTGTACGTTGTGCAAGAACTGGTATTTTTGAATGTTAATACGCCTGCTGTTTCAAGTAATGGGTTAGTGTTTCTTGGATAACCGTATAAATGAAAATTGTGTGCTCTCGCCGTTTCGCCAATTATCAAAACAATAACAGTTTTTTTCTCGTTGAGAAATTTACCTTCTGGTAGCAAAACTTGATTGTCGCTACTTTTTAAGTTTATGGAATAGTATCTAGCCGTATTAATAATATAAGACCATGGTAAGATTTTTCCTCCCAATAATTTAGAATGCTTGTCTATCCATAGCCAGCTAGATGAATTGATGTATAAAAAATAAATCCCTAAAACCATAAAAATCAGCAATTGGGTAACAATTTTCCCCCGGTTGATGCTTTTAATCCTTGTTTTGATTATTAACCAGCTTGGAATAATGCCTATGAGGATCAAATAGAGCAACAAAGTTGGGGTGATGAGTTCAAAAGCTTCAGAACTTCTAGTATTAAAAATATTACCCATCATTGTCTTATCTAAAATAATTTGATAAGTAACCATATAATAGAGGGCGAAAGAATTTATCATCGCCGTAAGAATAAGGAATGGCTTAACAAGTATGGGAGTAATAATTATGATTAAAGAAATAAAAAGCAGATTAACAATAAATACAATTACAAAAACCGATACAGCAATAGATAAGCCGCTTAGAGTAGTTAAATCGAGATTAGATGCGATAAAGGAATAAAGCGCACCATTAAATAAAAATGTATTTATCAGCGTCGCTAAAAGAACAAAGCGATTCGCTACCATTTTCCATTGGTGGCGGATAGAAAATCTATTTGTTATTAAAGTCATCTATTTTTTTCTGAAAGTGTAAAGTAACCTGGTACTCCGATTGAATCCAAGTAGTTTTAGTTCTTATTAAAAAATCTTGTACCTGATAAAATTAAGGCGTATTATAAAATCAAGGTGTTACAAAATCAAAAAATCGTTTCCATTGTCTGAACCTTGATTTTAAGGGATTAAAAGGATTTACAGGATTGTTGGTGGTTATAGTATTTCAGTTGGCCAAAAACCTCCGAGGTTTTAAAAACCTCGGAGGTTTAGCTACGCTTACTTCGTTTAGACTTAAATGATTTTTCTGAAATACGACTACTTATGCTTTGACAAACTATTTTTTCTATCTTATATTAAAAAATTTTTTATATTTACTAAGATTTTCTCTGTCTCTCTGTCAATGCGTACTTATCTGTAAGATTTAGCTACGCTTAAATATACTTATCCGGGCTTCCCCCTTGATTCCCTTTCCCAGCGGGAGGGGGTTAGGGGGAGGGGACTTTATCTAAAATACCATAGGAGTTGAATTATTATGCTAAAACCTGTTCTATCTAGTCTCTTAGTTTTAGGATTAAGCATACAAACTGTACCTGCCGCTGAGGAAAATCAAGGAATTTGTAATCTAAATGTTGGCACTTCTTTAGATTGGATGCATTGTTTTAATCAACACTTAAAAAAGCAACAGGCATTAATTAAAGAATTACAAGAAAAAAATCGTTTGCTTAATGAGCGTATCACTGTTTTACATTCTCCGCAGGAAATACCTAGTGATGATGGGCCATACTTTCGTGATCGCTTACGCGATGGTAGTAAGGGGCCCGAAATGATCTGGATACCTGCTGGTTCCGTGCGGATTGGGGATTTACAAGGAGGGGGAGATAGAGATGAAAAACCAATACAGAGTTTTAAAATAGCGCGTTTTGCTATAGGGCGTTATGAAGTCACCTTTGACGAATATGATCGTTTTGCTAAAGCTACTGGTAGAGATCGCCCTAATGAAGAAGGTAAGGGGCGTGGTATTCATCCTGTGATTAATGTTTCTTGGGATGATGCTAATGCTTATACTGTATGGTTAAGTAAGCAAACTGGACAAAAATATCGCTTGCCTACTGAGGCTGAATGGGAATATGCCGCTCGTGCTGGTACTGAGACTAAATACTGGTGGGGAAATGAAATCGGTTTTAATCAAGCTAATTGTTGGAATCGTTCTTGTGGAGATTCATTTGATTTTACAGCTCCAGTAGGTTCATTTAGCCCAAATCAATTCGGCTTGTATGATACTGTGGGCAATGTTTGGGAGTGGACTTGTTCAGCATATCATAAGAAATATTTAGGAACTGAAAATGAATGTGCTACTAGCCCGATTTCATATACCTTACGTGGCGGTTCATGGGATAGCAGTAAATGGAGAGTACGAGCTGCAAGCCGTACTAATGAAATTGCATCAAAACGTAGTCATAGTTTTGGATTTCGGATTGTAAAAACACCATAATGAAAATACCTGAATCAGAAAATCAATATATAGAATTTAAAACTGAGCAAGTTTTAGCCCGTGATTTAGCTGAAGAAATTGTTGCTTTTGCTAATTCTGAAGGGGGAGAAATATGGTTAGGTATTGAAGATAATCGGCGTATAGGGGGATTATCACGCTCTTATGAAGAAGATGTGATGAACATCGGGAGAACTAGTGTGATTCCACCTATTAATTTAGAATATGAAGAATATAGTATTGAAAACAAGCAAGTAGCGCGTATAATTATCCCCAAAGGCGTTGATAGACCTTATTATACAATTAGAAATCGTTACTATATTCGGGTAGGTTCAACCAAACGCATTGCTTCAAGGGAAGAACTTATTCGCTTGTTTCAAGCTTCGGGATTGTTTCATTATGATTTAATTGAACTGGAAACTGCTAGTGAAAGAGATTTGAACTATTCTGAAATCGCCGATTATTTTACCCGCTATCAGATTAATTTTGTAGAAGAATGCGAAACGGAAAAGCAGCGTTTAATTCAAGCTAGCGATATTTTAGGAAAAGGCTTACATCCCACTGTGGGTGGATTATTGATCTTTGGTATTACTCCAGAACGTCATTTACCTCAGGCTGGTATTGCTTTTGCTCATTTTCGTGGTAAAGAAATTGATGCTGATTTGCTTGATAAAAAAATTTTTGGTGGAACTTTAGCTAGGCAAGTTGATAATGCGCTTGCTGCTATTAAGTCGAATTTACCTATAGCTTCAACTCTGCAAGCGGCGAAAAGAGTTGAAGTTCCTCATTATGCAGATAAGGTTTTCCGTGAGTTGTTGGTTAATGCTTGTGTGCATCGCAATTATAGTATAACAGGTTCCCAAATCCGCGTTTTTCTCTTTGAAGATAGGATTGAATTTATGAGTCCTGGACGATTACCGAATACTGTAAGTATTGAGAAACTGAGTGTAGGTACGAGTTATGCGCGTAATCCCCTTTTAGTAAGATTTATGGAAAATTTGGGTTATATGGAAAAATTGGGACGAGGATTACCAATGGTTTATCGTGAAGCTAAAAATTTAAATCGAAATATCGAGTTTATTGATGAAGGAGAAGAATTTAAGGTGATTTTGGGATTGTAAGTACTGAACCATGATTTTCTCGTTCCTAAGATTTTAAGGGCAACCTGGGGGCAACCACAAGGAATTGCCCCCAGTTATTTACTGTAGGGGCAATCCCTTGTGGTTGCCCTTGTGTATAAGAGAGTGAGCTCTAGCTTGGGAACGAGAGTTTTATATTAGACTTGCCGTTTGTATAAAATACAGCGTACCAACCTGCCAGGTTTTTAAAACCTGGCAGGTTTGTACTTAACTAAATCGGGTAACGCTTCGCCTCATATAGTACTATCCGTTCGATTAAACCTGCCAGGTTTTTAAAACCTGGCAGGTTTGTACTTAACTAAAGTTTTAAAAAAGCTAGTCCCCTAAAGGAAGAAAACTTAAACCAATGTGTTAATCGGTTTTAATTGGCTTTAGCTTTTAGACTTGGGCTTTAGCTATCTATTTGAAGTATTGAAATTAAAAACTATATAAGAAAAATATGCGCCCTGCTCAATTATCTATTGTTTTAGAACGTGAATTTTTAAATTCACACCATCATACCCCTGTTATGTTATGGGGTGCGCCTGGTATTGGTAAATCTCAATTAGTTACACAGGTAGGAATTAAGTATAATGCTCCTGTTATTGATATTCGCTTGTCTCAAATGGAACCTAGTGATTTACGCGGAATCCCGTTTCGAGTTGGCGATATGGTAGAGTGGGCTATTCCTGCGCTGTTGCCAGATTTAAAGCGTCATGGCAATCGTGGTATTTTGTTTTTAGATGAAATTACTTCGGCTCCTCCTAGTGTATCTGCGGCTGCTTATCAGCTGATTTTGGATCGGCGTTTAGGTGAGTATAAAGTTCCTGATGGTTGGGCGATTATCGCTGCGGGTAATCGTCAAGGCGATAGGGGGGTTACTTATACTATGCCTGCTCCTTTAGCTAATCGTTTTTCTCATTTTGAGTTAGAAGTTCATTTAGATGATTGGGTGGCTTGGGCTTATAAGAATGCAATTGATGAAAAAGTTATTGCCTTTTTAAGATTTAGACCCGAATTGCTTTTCGATTTTGATCCTGCCCATAATCCAGTTGCTTTTCCATCGCCACGTTCTTGGGAATTTGCACATCGCGCTTTGCAGAAATTTTCGGATTTTCCGGATTTATTATTAGGTGCATTGCAAGCTTGTGTCGGTTCTGCGGCTGGTATAGAACTCAATGCTTTTATTATTCATTTAGATAATATGCCCAATTTGGATGCAATTTTACGAGGCGAAGCGGTATCTATTCCTGATGAAATTGATTTACAATATGCTATTGCTGCGGCATTAGTTGGGCGAGCTATTCGTGCTGAGGATAAACAAGTTTATGGACAAATTTTAAATTTTGCTCGCCAATTTAAGAGTCGTGAAATGGGCGTTATGTTGGTATCAGATTTACAACGAGCTATTGGTTCGGTTTTGTTTGAGGTTCCAGAATTTGCACAATGGGCGCAGGCGATTGGAGATATTATGCTCTATGAATGAGATAGAAACTAAATTGATTCGGGCGCGTACCAAATTGATTATGGATAAACCCTTTTTGGGGGCGCTAGTTCTCCGCTTACCAATGCGAATGGCTGAACCTAAATGGTGTAAAACTACGGCTACTGATGCTCGACATTTTTTTTATAATCCTGAATATATTGAGGCTTTAAGTACCGAACAAGTGGAATTTGTTTTGGCACATGAAGCTTTACATTGCGCTTTGTCGCATTTTGCTCGTCGCCAACATCGAAATAAGTTCCGCTGGGATTTAGCTTGTGATTATGCGATTAATCCATTGTTATTAAAAGATGATTTAGTTCCTCCTCCAGGGGTATTAGTAGAAGAGAGTTTTGAGGGGCTGACTGCGGAAGAAATCTATCCGATGATAGATGAAAATAGTACTGATGAGCCTATGGATAAGCATGTTTATGATGGCGAGGAGCAAAAACAAGAGGATGGACAAGGTAATCAATCTAGTGAACAAAATCAAGCTAGTGGTGAAATTCAACCAGAAGTAGATGAAAATGAAAGCGGCGGAGCGAAACAACCTCCTCCTTTAAATGATAGCGAACGCCAAAATTTAGAGATTCAATGGCAACAACGCTTAGCAGGTGCGGCACAACAAGCATTGGAAGTGGGTAAATTAGGTGGTGAACTTGCAAGAATGGTAGATTATTTTTTGCAACCTCGTTTGCCTTGGCGCATGTTGTTGGCACGCTATATGAGTATGATGGCACGAGATGATTATACATATAATCGTCCATCGAGGCGGGAAGGTAGTGCGATTTTTCCTAGTTTACGGAGT
>JALWSU010000104.1 GCA_026993485.1 Thiotrichaceae bacterium
TTCCTTAATTTCGGCTTGGTAATATTTTGCCGCACGACGTGTTAGTTCAGTACCCCAATAATTGGTAAGAGGTTTAATTGGATTACTTTCAAAACGCCCAAATAACGCCCCACGCCCCAAAATTTCTCTGGCTAAAATACTCATAGCTGAACCAGTGACAAAATGGGGACAAGTTGGCGATTCCACTGCTTCCTGCATCAAACCAACAACATCAAAATTATATTGAGGCAAGCGCGTATTTTGAAATTCGTCTAAAAATACGACAATAGTGCTATCATCACGATCTGAAACTTCGCGGGGAAGGCTAAGTGCCCATTGTTCAGGCATAATAACGTTTTTTTTCAGGATACCATTTAAAAGTTTTAGGCTGGATTTAAATGTCTTGCTGAGAGTAGCATTATCACGAATAATCTTGATTAATTCATCATACTCTGATTTCTCTGCTGATAACAAATCAATATTACCCAAACGAAACGCAGCATACCAACGTATGAAATTTTCCACATATTTTTCCGCAAAATCCCATCTATCAGTAACATGCTCAGGAAAACTATAATAAATAGGCACCACCGCATTAGGATTAGTATAATCTTGTTCAAAAAACAGCCGATTGACAACTCGCTTAAAAATTTCCGTCTTCCCCATTCGCCGCTGTCCAAGTAAAACCGTAGACATGGTTCGACGAGGTTGAGCTTCAAGAGCAATTTTATAAAAATAGTCTAAAAAATCTTGACGATCTGTATAAACTTCTTCAGAAACTAAAGTTTTAATCGCCCATTGGTTAGTTTTTTTAGTCATAGTTTACTCCTTTCCTTATTGTATCCAGATTTTTTTTGAGTCTATTATAGAATATAATTTCTGAAAACCATATTCGGGGTGCAAGCTAAGCTTCACTGCCGTTAAGCCCTGAAAAGAGTACAGCGAATGTCAGACAACGAATAAAACCTTTTATAGCATTGCCCGATTTAGTTAAGCACATTTACGCTCCAAACCTGCCAGGTTTTTAAAACCTGGCAGGTTTTCTAGGTGTATTTTAAGCAATCGGTTAAGGCTATACAAATCATGAGCTAAATGATTTGGTTTTGATTCGTTGTTTTTCATTCGTTGTACTCCATCCTTTAACTTAAGGGCAATTCAAATAAGCTTTACCATTGGCTAAAAAAGCCTATCGCTTGAGAAAAGAAGTGTTAGGGGAAAAGCACCCTGATACTCTCAGAAGCTTGAATAATTTAGCGGCTATTTATAAAGCCCTAGGTCGATCTGAGGCTTTACCATTGGCTAAAAAAGCCTATTTAAGAAATTGAAAGCCGGGCAAGGGCAAATTGAAGCTTTGATGGCGACTAAGAGGGAGTTCTTAAAGAAGGGTGGTAAGTACGCTAATCCAGTGTATTGGGCGGCGTTTGTTTTGTATGGGGTTTAATCTGATTACTTATACTCAGTGATCAAGTTTTTTTTGTAACTGATTGATTAGAGCAGCGGAAAGGGCGATAGATACTAGCCTAGGGCATCGCCCTAGGATTATGTGCATGTATGATATGAAGCCCTGAAAGGGCGTGACATAATGTCTTTATGGACAAATCAAGCTAGGGCGATGCCCCAGGCTGGTAGAGACAAGACATGTCTTATCTCTATAGCACTACCCGTTTGTATAAAATACAGCGTACCAACCTGCCAGGTTTTAAAAACCTGGCAGGTTTGTACTTAACTAAATCAGGTAACGCTATACTTAATCTTCTCTATGCATTTAAAAAATCGGCAAGCGTCTCAACTGTACATGCTCCAACAAAGCATCCAAATCCTCTCTAGTTGACCAAAAAACTCCATTTTCCTGCATAAAACTTTTCGCTTTTGGCGTAAAACCATCATTTCCAAA
>JALWSU010000105.1 GCA_026993485.1 Thiotrichaceae bacterium
TTACTTGCTCAAGTGCAGCAACAAAAATTTTACCATCCCCGATTTTACCAGTGTTCGCAGCCTTACTAATCGCATCAATCACTGCATCAAGATGATCCTCACTCACCGCAGCTTCAATTTTCACTTTTGGTAAAAAATCGACCACATATTCTGCACCCCGATAGAGTTCAGTATGACCTTGTTGACGACCAAAGCCTTTAATTTCTGTTACCGTAATACCCTGTACCCCAACCTCAGAAAGAGCTTCGCGTACATCATCAAGCTTAAAAGGTTTAATAATGGCGGTTACCATTTTCATGAATTTATATCCTCAGTTTTAGCAATTATCAAAAACAATAAACCTAGTTCAAAGTTCAAGTTGCACTAGCTTGATTTCTGAATATGCAAAAATAATTCCAAACATATAAATACATGAAAATGACTAATAATCTTACAACACCTCTATAATTATTATGTAAACCTTAAGGAAATTGTCGGGTTTGCTACAAAATTAAATAATATAACCCCGTTCCTCATGGAGTACAATATCCAAACCTTCAATTTCTTCTTCTTTAGTAACACGCAAACCAATTAGCACATCTATCAACTTCAAAAGTATATACGTAGCAACAGCACTAAAAACCAATGTTGCCATAACACCTACAAATTGAACCCCTACTTGTTGCCCCATACTCGAAATCCCCTCAGCAAATCCTTGTCCACTGAAAACACCCAACTGAGTCGAAGCAAAAACACCTGCTAATAGCGTACCCAATATGCCACCAACACCATGCACAGGAAATACATCTAAAGAATCATCAATATGGAGTACACGTTTAATATAATTAGTCGCCCCAAAACAAACGATTCCCGCCGTAAAACCAATAACCAAAGCCCCTGCTGGTCCCACAAATCCAGATGCTGGCGTAATCGTACCTAAGCCTGCAACCATACCAGTCACAATACCCAAAACACTTGGTTTACTATATTTAAACCATTCTATAAACATCCAAGCCATCGCCCCCGCAGCCGCAGAAATATGTGTCACCATAATCGCCATACCCGCATCACCATTAGCTGCCAACGCACTACCACCATTAAAGCCAAACCAACCTACCCATAACATACCAGCTCCAGCTACTGTAATAGTTAAATTATGAGGCGGCATTGCCGTATTAGGAAACCCATGACGTTTACCTAAAATCAGTGCTGCAACCAACGCTGACACACCAGCAGTAATATGCACCACCGTTCCGCCAGCAAAATCTAACAAACCCATTTTTTGTAGCCAACCACCGCCCCAAACCCAATGTGTCACAGGAGCATAAACAATCGTAAGCCATAAAGCACTAAACAACAGCATCGCAGAAAATTTCATACGCTCCGCAAATGCACCGACAATCAAAGCAGGCGTAATAATAGCAAAGGTTAATTGGAACATAGAAAAAACACTTTCTGGAATATTCCCGCTCATAGAATCTTCACCAACTCCAGCCATAAGCACCTTACTCAAATCACCAATCCAAACATTACCATCCCCAAAGGCTAAACTATAAGCATAAAATACCCACAAAATAGAAACTAAACAAGTAATAGCAAAACATTGCATCAATATAGACAAAACATTTTTACTGCGTACTATGCCACCATAAAAAAACGAAAGTCCAGGAATAGTCATAAATAGAACTAACGCCGTTGCCGTCATAATCCATGCCGTATTACCAGTATTTAAACTATCGGCAAAACTAATCGAAGGTAAAGCAGACAACAATATAATCAATCCGCCTGTTAAAGGAACATTAAAACGCATCTTTACTCATTTCTCCTTATTTATTAACACAAACAAAAATTAATCATCCTCGTTCATCCTCCTTCCCAAGCTCCAAAGGGCAACCACAAGGGATTGCCCCTACAAACAATGATTTACTGTAGGGGCAACCACAAGGGATTGCCCCTACAAACAATGATTTACTGTAGGGGCAACCACAAGGGATTGCCCCTTAGAGATTATGAACGAGAATGAATATAAATCAGCAAAAAATATTCCAATTAAATAATCAATTGAAAAATAAGCAAAATTAGAATAAAATTCTCACAATTGTAGGGATTAAACCCTACCATTTCATACAATTTTATTTTTTTATCGTACCCACGCTGGAGCTGAATACTTCCTAACCAATCCCTTCCAATAATCCGCCTTATTTTGAGCTTTTGTCTACATGCCCCAATTGTCTGTCGTGGCGACTCGATATTGGCACCGTTTTCAAGCCAATCAATTGTCATTTCTAAGCTGTTTATTGGATTAACCCAAGCAACTCGTTTAACTGAAACAAGCTGTTGAGATAAGTCGCTAAATAAATGTCTGACTTTTTCATCTGAGGAAACAACAACACAATCGGTGGCTAAAGCGGCTTCCAATAAATGCACGTCTTTTAGCATAGCCTTCACTTTATTGGAACTCGTATCGAATTCCTCAATATTCTCACGTATTTGTTTTTTTTCATTCTCGGTTAAATCGACTCCAGTAACCATCTTTTTTTTGGCGATCATACAACGCAGCCATTTTTTCGCAAAAAGTGATTGATGTTTATTCCATTCTTGAAAAATGGCTGGTGTCATCACAATCTTGTGGCAAATTTGCAACACGGCTGACAAACATTCGCGAGATAATTTTGAAGTGGGATGTTCTGTGGTTCCCGCAGCCTGTGCAATACTGGCATCAATTACTAAGCGTTTAGACTGTTTATTTTTCATTGTTGTGCTTGTTTATACATCACCGCATCCAGATAAGCCTGTTCAGCATGAAGTTCAACTTCCCCAAAATCTTCAGGCCATTCCTCACCAAAAGCCCCATTTTCATCAAGATCAGCAGCATTAACCACCGTTGCACCTTCATTATCACGAGTAAACCAATGTAATTTGACCAGATTAGGTGCCAAATATCCTTGAGTCACCAGCGTTTGAACTCCACGCAATAATAATGAACTATGCGTTTCTATTACTAGCTTGACTCCTCGATTAGCGGCATCTGCCAAAAGTTCAGCCATTTTATATTGTGCTTTTGGGTGTAAATGAATTTCTGGTTGTTCGATATAAACGATTTGTCCTGGTGCCGCGACTAGCAATGCAACAATAACGGGCAAGGTTTGCGAAACACCAAAACCTACATCGGCAATACTGACTAAATCGCTTGCCCCTTGTCGTTGAGTTAAACGCCCCACTCGCAATTCGACACGGGTTGCATCGACTTGTTTGGCTTCGACTTTCCAAGTCAAGCCCAATTTTTCTAGTGCTAAGCCCAATTGTTTCAAGCGATTATCTTCCCAATCACGGATAATACGGGCAACATAATTTTCAAAGCTGCCAGTCACTTTATTTTTATTATAGACAGCGTTTGTCAGATAATGACGTTCTGGGTTGCCTCGTAAACCTGGTAAATGAATAATACTCTCAAGGTGACGTTCCGTTAAGAAGCGTGGCGAAAGCAAGCTTTCTAATTTAACCCGCCCGTCTTTTTGCAGAATAATATTGAGCGAACAGGCTTCACGCTCAACAATCCACCTATAACCTTCTTTTTCCAGCGCCTTCAGTTCAGAAGGTAAGATAGCCAAAATTTGCTGATGAGACATACTAGGAGAAATTTCATAATCATGGAGATTCGGATGACGATAAATGAATTTTTCTATATATAACTCGTCATTATAGGACTGCTTATAGACTATTTTAACCGTCTCCCCGTCATCCATTTTGATAGCAATGGAAAATTCATCAGTACCCAATTGACTGAATAACTGATCAGTCGAAGTGATTTTAACATGACTACCTTCAAGTAATAGGGGTACAGGGTTATAACGCGCTTCCAAGGTTTGTTTAAGCAGCAATAACGGCTGCAACAGGCTAGATTTACCAGAACTGTTGGCACCTGCCAGCAGCGTTAAGGGAGCAATATCAATAAATTGCTCTTTATATATGGATTTATAACCCGATACAGAGAGTTTGACAATTCCAAGATTTTCTTTGTATGTATTGACAGTTCTATTCATTGTATTTAAATAACAATCAGTTTGACTAATCGTTATGCCTAAAGACCTACAAAAAAAACCTTACAGGTCAATGACAGTTTTTTACCGTTGGAATTTCAAAGACCTCCGAGGTTTTCAAAACCTCGGAGGTCTGATTTGAAGGCTTATAGAATTTCAAAGACCTCCGAGGTTTTCAAAACCTCGGAGGTCTGATTTGAAGGCTTAACTTAATGGCATTGAGCTGGAGCTTGGGAACAATGAGAGTGAAATTCTACTTATAATCCCGTTGCGTAAGTTTCACATCCTCAAATACCAAAGCTTCCTTATGAAGCTGTTCCGCATTTTCTTTACCCTTATATTCCCATGCAGCAACATAAGCATAATTTTCATCATCCCGTTGCGCCTCACCATCTGGCGTTTGGTATTCCTCCCTAAAATGACAACCACAGGATTCATTACGATGCAAAGCATCTTCTATCATCAACTGGCTCATCTCTAAAAAGTCAGCAACACGCAGGGCTTTTTCTAAATTCTGATTCAGTTCCTCATTTACCCCTACCATTTTCAAATTCCTCCAAAAATCCCTCTCAAGTGCCTGAACTTTCTCTTTTGCCGTTTTTAACCCCGCCTCATTGCGTGACATACCACAATAGTTCCACATAATCAATCCTAATTCCTTATGAAACTCATCAACCGTTTTCTCCCCTTTTAATGCCAATAAACTCTCAATTCGATTTTTAACCGTCTCTTCCGCCTCCTTAAAAGCAGAATGTTCAGTCGAAACTTTATCCGCAGGCATTTTAGCCAAATAATCCGCAATCGTGCGTGGCAAAATAAAATAACCATCAGCAAGAGCCTGCATTAAGGCACTTGCCCCTAATCGGTTGCCGCCATGATCCGAAAAATTAGCCTCTCCGAGCGCATACAAACCAGGTATCGTCGTCATTAAATTATAATCAACCCAAAGTCCACCCATTGTATAATGCACCGCAGGATAAATTTTCATCGGCTCCTCATAAGCATTCTCATTAGTGATTTTTTCGTAAATTTGAAACAAATTCCCATATTTGGTCTCAATCGCCTCCTTCCCCCGTCTCTCAATCGCCTCCTTGAAATCTAAATAAACCGCCAAACCCGTCAAACCCACGCCACGCCCTTCATCACAAACCGCCTTAATACTACGCGAAGCCACATCCCTAGGCACTAAATTACCAAAAGCTGGATATTTCCTTTCTAAAAAATAATCTCTATCAGCTTCTGGAATTTCATGCGGTAAACGTTTATCCCCCTTCTTCTTAGGAACCCAAACTCTACCATCATTTCGCAAAGATTCTGACATTAAAGTAAGTTTTGATTGATGTCTATCATGAACTGGAATACAAGTCGGGTGAATTTGCACAAAAGAAGGATTAGCAAAAAATGCACCTTTCTTATGAACTTTCCACGCCGCAGTAACATTAGAAGCCATTGCATTAGTAGACAAAAAATAAATATTGCCATAACCGCCTGTACACAACAAAACCGCATGAGCACTATGTGAACTAATTTCACCAGTAATTAAATTACGAACTACAATACCACGCGCCCTACCATCAACAACAACAAGCTCCAACATCTCCGTGCGAGGATACATCTTAACCTTACCATTCGCAATTTGCCGACTAAGCGCACTATACGCCCCAATCAGCAACTGCTGCCCAGTCTGCCCTCTAGCATAAAAAGTTCTAGAAACTTGAGCCCCACCAAAAGAATGATTATCCAACAAACCACCATACTCACGCGCAAATGGCACACCTTGAGCAACACATTGATCAATAATCGCATTACTGATTTCAGCCAAACGATAAACATTAGCCTCCCTAGCGCGAAAATCGCCACCTTTAATAGTGTCATAAAACAGCCTAAACACACTATCCCCATCATTCTGATAATTTTTTGCCGCATTAATTCCACCTTGAGCAGCCACACTATGCGCCCTTCTCGCACTATCCTGAAAACAAAAAGACTTAACATTATAACCCAGCTCAGCCAAAGTAGCGGCAGCTGACGCCCCTGCTAATCCAGTACCAACAACAATAATGTCATATTTCCGCTTATTTGCCGGATTAACTAATTTCAAATTAAATTGATGTTTAGCCCATTTTTCTGTTAATCTACCTTTTGGAATTTTAGCATCAAGTATCATATTCTATTTTTCCTCTTGAAAACAAAAACAAAAAAATCTACAACATTATAACCCCAAAACCTCAACATTATACTCGACACATTCACAAACAAAACTTTATTTCTCATTTATGCTATAGTTCCTCGTTCCCACGCTCTAGCACACTCTCTTATACACAAAGATTTAAATAATTGATTTAATTGAGGTATAAATTTTTATCTTGTCATTTCGGTTTAGCTTCGCTTACTTAGCTTCGCTTACTTCGTTTCGTTGCGATGTAAGGAGAAATCTTGATAAATCTTAAACTCGACTATCAAGTTACTGGTTAATAATTATTTATATTGAATAACTTCAAAGATTTATCTATCTTATTAGAAGCGTTTTAATAACTACAGGGATGAGTTATAAAAGCGGATAAAAATACTTAGATTTTTGCCTTATCCATTCTTATAACTCATCCCTGTAGTTAAAAAAAATACTAACGCTATTCACTACTTGAGTAGCTTTTTTAGATAAATCATTAATTTATTTAAATGAATCTTGAGTAACTTTTGTCAAGCAAAAAAAACTTGAGAATCGAGTATTATATAATCTTTAAATATCAATAGTATTGATTTAAATTCAGATTGGTTTCAAAAAGTCAAGAAATAAAAACTTGATCATCGAGTTAAAGCCAGTAAAGATTTATCCTGTCATCGCAACGAAACGAAGTAAGCGAAGTTAAGTAAGCGAAGCGTACTGACAAATTTGACTTATGTATCAAAGTTCTCGTTCCCACGCTGGAGCGCACTATCTTAGACGACCAAACTATTTAAGTAATTGATTTAATTGAGGTATAAATGGTTAGCTGCTCATTTCGATGTCAGCGGAGAAATCTTTACTGGCTTTAAGATTTCTCCGCTGATATCGAAATGACAATTTAACTTATGTATAAGTGAATGCGTTGGAGCGTGGGAACGAGAAAGCGCAAGTAAATCGGAGTGCAAGGTTACCTTGCACGATTATTGCTACATGTGCACGCATTTCTTGCGTTCGTTTTTAAGGAATTTGAAATGTTGTGGTGTGTGTTTTTTTTATTTGTTACTAAGTCAGTTGTTACTAAGTCAGTTGTTACTAGTGTCGGGTTTTCAGCATCGGGAAACCCGTGTTGGAAAACCCGACCTGGAAATAAATAAATAGAAAGTATAAAAGAAAGTAAATAAACCAAATCTGCCAGGTTTTAAAAACCTGGCAGGTTTTTGAGCTCTAGTTCCGTAATAAAAGTAACATTTTGGAATGCTAAATCATAACTTCAAGCATAAGCCTATAAACAACATAAAAGGAAACCTAACAGAATGAATTTAAAAGAAACCAAATGGTTTATGGTAACATTAGTTGGCAAAGACCAAATTGGGATTGTCGCTAAAATCACCACAATCTTATATGAAGCTGGCTGTAATTTAGGCGAGGCATCTATGCTACGCTTAGGTGGTAATTTTACTATTATGTTGATGGTAAATTCTCAAGCTTCGTCCGAAGATTTGGAAAAATTGCTACAACCAATTGCGGACAATTTGCAATTACACTTACATATAGATGCTATTGATGGACAATTGCATCAACATCAAGTCCCAAATGTGCGCGTTAGTGTTCACAGTGCTGATAGAGCTGGTATTGTGGCTAAAGTGACAACAGTATTGGCAGAAGCTGGCTTAAATATTCTGGAGTTAGAATCCGATGTTGGTGGTAATGAAACTAAACCATTTTATATCATGCAAATTGAAGGTATTGCTACTTTAGGTTTACCAGCCTTAGAGTTGGCATTACAAACATTGTTTTCAAAACAACCCGATATTGAAGTAAAACTGGAACCGATTGAAACAATGGTGATGTAATCTAAAATGGCTATTCTTGATTTATTAACTTATCCTGATGTCCGCTTAAAAAGCGTTTCTACCCCTGTTACCAGCTTTGATGAGAAATTACATAGTTTTATTAATGATTTGGAGGATACGATGCGAGCTGGGCCTGGTAGTGTGGGAATTGCTGCGCCACAAGTTGGACATTTTGAGCGAATTGTAATTGTTGATGTTTCCTCGAAACGGAAAATCAAACATCACGGTCGTTTAATCTTAATTAATCCAGAAATTATCGAATGGGATGGTTTAGAAATAGGTCGTGAAGGTTGTATGTCAGTACCAGATTACACTGCAAATGTTATACGAGCTAAAACGATTAAGTTAATAGCTTTTGATGAAAAAGGCATTGAGCATCAGTATGATATGGAAGCTTATGAAGCTCGTGTGGTGCAACATGAAATTGATCACCTTGATGGGCTATTATTTTTGGATCGTATAGTTAGTCGGCGCAATGATTTATTTCGGCGTAAGGTTTATAAATAAACCAAACCTGCCAGGTTTTAAAAACCTGGCAGGTTTAGACTTTACATCCCTGTAGTTCTAATTTTTTATGAAAAAAAGTGATAAATCGGTAGGACTTAGTGGAGATTTTGAAATTTTAATCGGTAGCCATAAATCTTGTGGTATTCGGTTAACTGCTGTAGAAATTCCAGAGATTGCGAAAAAACATGCTATTTTAAAGCGAGTTCGAGATCGTTTATTTATTCAAGACCTTGGCTCTAAAGCTGGAACTAGTCTTGATGATTTCCGCTTGCCAAAAAAAACTTGGGAAGAAATTGTTCAAAATGCTAATGGCTATAATCAAATTAAATTAGGTAAAACGCCGATTGGTATTGATCCCCAAGTTTTTCGAGGTCGGCCGCGCGTGGGTCTCGAAACTACGGCTTTATATTATCAAGTATCAGAAAGGATGATTTGTAATGGGGCTTATTTACGCGCTAAACCCGGTACTATGACTGCAATTATGGGGCCGGCTGGTTGTGGTAAAAGTACCTTGCTTGATTTAGTCAATGGTTATCGTAAGCCAAAACGTGGTCAGGTTTTTGTGATTAGAAATAAAGAGGCGATTAATCTACATCGGGACTATAATCAAGTAAGAGAATGGCTGGGTTATTTACCCCAAGATGATGTTATGATTCCTGAATTAACGGTTTATCAGTCTTTGAACTATCGTTTAAAATTACAATTTCTTGGTTTGCCTGCTGAGATACGCAGATTAATTATTTGTCAAACTTGTCAGCATTTAGGTTTTGAGGCGCGACGGTTGAAGAAATTTTTAAATACTGTTATTGGCTCTTCTGAGTCGGGAATTCGTGGTTTAAGTGGTGGTGAAAGAAAAAGGGCGAATTTGGCACATGAATTAATAGCTATGCCATTGATTTTATTACTTGATGAGCCAACTTCAGGTTTATCATCGGTTGATGCTGATAAAATCGTGAGATTGTTAAAAAAATTAACACAACTATATGAAATAACAACTATTATGACAATTCATCAACCGAGTAGTGATAGTTTTGAACGTTTTGATAATCTATTATTAATGAATTATGATGGAACTGTTGCTTATTATGGTGCGAGTGCCCAAGCTACTAGCTATTTTGAGCGGGTGACAGGTACATCAAGTAGTGGGCGTAATCCGGCGGAATATTTGCTGGAAATTTTAGATAATCCTTATTATAACAAACAGATTTTGGAATCTTTTGAACAAGAACAATTTAATCATCAATTTCATTTAATAATGCCTCATGCTAGTTTTTCCTAAAAATAAGTTTTTTTTATCATTATGGCAATGGATAGTACTGATACAACGTAATTTCAGAGTATTTTTTTTTGATAAGCTGAATTTGTCGTTAATTTTTCTTCAGGTACCTTTGATTGCGATGCTTATTATTGTTGCTTTTTATCATTTTGAGCGAGATAAAGAAAACCTTGATGAGGCAACGCGGATGCTTTATTACTTTGGGGTTTTAAAAAACCCTTTGGAACAAGCTGATAAAACGATCAATATTGATACTTTACATAGATATGCACGCACCCTGGCCTTAGAGAAAAACTTTTCTATACGACATGAGTATATCCAAAAAACTATTAAGCCTTTTTTTGAGAAAAAAAATGTCCCAGTTCCAGATTTAACTTTTACCTATCTGGATAAAAAAAGACACTTTATAAGTGATGTTGCGAGCATACGGCGAGGTAGTGTTTTTTTCCTCTTAGTGGCTGCTGCAATCTGGTTTGGTATTATGGGTTCATGTAAAGAAATTGTTACAGAGCAGCCGCTTTTGAAGCGAGAAAGTCGTTCCTATTTGTTCATTTTGCCGTATTTATCAGCAAAACTGTTTGTTTTAAGCGTGATTTTATTGGTACAAACTGGTTTATTGTCTTTAATGGTGGTGCCATTATTATTAGCATTATCATGGATTGATGTTATATCAATTTGGATGATTTTGTGGGTAGCAGCCTTTGTTTCCGCCACTTTAGGTTTATTTATTTCGTCAATAGTAAGTAGTTATCGAGCTGCTTTGACTTTAGTGCCATTATTGATGATACCCCAATTGTTATTTGGCGGTTTGCTACGTCCGCAAGTAGATTTAAATGATAATCTTTGGTCTTCTTTTACGAATGCTTTAAGTACTGTTACTATCCAAAGATGGGCATTTGAATCAATATTAACTAGAGACGCTTATGCAAATGGGGGCATTTTGAAATTAGTAGTCAATTCAAAAGCGAGCGGTGAATTTGATATTGTTCAAGCTCAGAATAGTTCATTAGTGAGGTCATTTTTTAAAATCAGAAAGTGGGGTGAGATAGAGGTTGGCTCTTTGTGGCCGCCTTTATTGTATTTATTGAGTGCGAGCTTGATATTTTTTATTGGTGGATATATTGCTTTGCGTTGGCGTTTAACGTAATTTCAAAAGGAGATAAATATGCGACGCTGGCTATTAGTAGTGATCGTGGGATTTTACTTGTTTAATACGGGAATAGTTTATGGTTTTTCAATGGAACTAATTGATCAACTTGATATTAAAGCAATAAAAAGTATTAAGTTGAAACAAACCGAACAAGAATTTCGAGCAGATGTTGTTGTACAGTTCAGCACGCTTGCTAAGGCAGCGATTAAATTTAGGCAAGCGGATTTTATCATGATTTTTCATGATGATAAGGGCAATCAAATTTATTTAGGCACAACGCATTCTGAGGAACTTCTATTTCCTGGCAGTAAAACTGGTACTGAAAAACTAATAGAAATTAAGTTAGATGTCTATGTTGGTAAAAATAATCTGAAAACTCTCACTCGATTGATAAAATTGTTTAATCTGATTGGCAATCCTGACTCGGAATTTACAATGATATTATCAGGGACGACGGAAGTTGGCATTAAAGCAAAACGGGGATGGATTTATCAAGGCCGGATTGAAATAGAGGATTTTACCTTTCATCCAACAATACAGAGGGAAGTGTTGTTTAAGTAGGTTTTTCTAACAATAGAGATGTCCCTTAATCAAAAAATGATGGCGCCCCCTAACCCCATACCGCTGGGAATGAAAACTTACCATATTGAATATATTAGTATTTTTTAGTTCCCACCCCGCATGGGGAGGGAGGGGCCACAAGTCTAATATATAATCAAATAAATTTTATGAGTAAGAACACAATACTTATAGTTGATGATGAACCTGCAATTCTAGCATCAATGAGTAAGGTATTGACACCAACTTATCAAGTGCGTGTTGCAAATTCAGGCAATCGTGCATTGAAGGTAGCGACAACGGCTCCATATCCGGAATTAATACTGCTAGATGTATTAATGCCAGATATGGATGGCTATTCAGTACTATCACATTTAAAACAAAATGAGATTACTCAGAATATCCCCGTTATTTTTGTTACTGCCATGGAGTCAGAAGAGAATGAAGAAAAGGGACTGAGCTTGGGTGCGGTTGATTACATTATGAAGCCGATAAGACCTGCGATTATGATGGCGCGGATTAAGACTCAACTCACATTAAAACAAGCTAAAGATTTTCTCATTGATAAAAACGAATATTTGGAAGCTGAAGTTGCTAAACGCATGAAAGAAAACCATATAATTCAAACTGTTAGCATTAGAGCTTTGGCACATTTAGCTGAAACACGCGATCCAGAAACTGGTGATCATATTCTCCGTACCCAACATTATGTAAAACTTCTAGCTCAACTTTTACAAAAACACCCCCGTTTCAGGAAGATACTTAACAATAATTATATAGAAAATCTAAGTCAATCAGCTCCATTACATGACATTGGTAAAGTAGGAATTCCAGATAAGATTTTGCGAAAACCCGGTCAACTCTCCGAGGATGAGTTCCGAATTATGAAAACACATACAGAAATCGGGGCCAAAGCTATTGAGAATGCGGAAAAAGATGTAAAACAATCGGTAGAATTTCTCAGACTTGCGAAGGAAATAGCTCATTGGCATCACGAAAAGTGGGATGGTAGTGGTTATCCAGATGGTTTAGTTGGAGATGAGATTCCTGTCTCAGCTAGATTTATGGCATTGGCAGATGTATTTGATGCTCTAATATCGCAACGAGTTTATAAGCCAGGTTTCTCTTTTGATAAAGCTAGGAAAATCATTTCTGCTAAACGAAATCATCATTTTGATCCAGATATTACTGATGTTTTTCTAGCGAATTATGACAAGTTCATTGCGATTGCTCAGAAGTACAAGGATGGAATTAGTTAAGCCAAACCTGCCAGGTTTTAAAAACCTGGCAGGTTTTTTTTCGAATTTCAAAGACCTCCGAGGTTTAACTACGCTTAACTGGTAATGCTATAATGCCCCTACCCCCTCACTCAAGTTAATTTATTGGAGTTACAAAAATGAATATAGATACTACAAAATGCTACGGAGATATTCTAGTAGTTGATGATAATCCAATTAATATCAAATTGCTAAAAAAAATCCTAACAACCGCAGGCTATCAAGTGCAAACGGCTACAGATGGTGAATTAGCTTTGCTCAGTGTGCAATCCAAATTACCTGAAATGATCCTTATGGACTATGACATGCCTAAACTCAGCGGAGTAGAAGTGTGCCGAATTTTGAAAGCGGATCCCAAAACTAGCGACATTCCAGTTATTTTTATTAGTGCCTTTGATCAAAATGACATAAAAGTAGAAGCTTTTGAAGCTGGTGGGATTGATTATATAACTAAACCTATTAATTATAGAGAAGTTTTAACGCGAATTAACACCCATATTAATAATTCTCGTCTGCAACAACAACTGAAAATCCAGACGGAAAAACTTCAAAAAGAAATCAAGGAACGTGAAGAGGCTAATCTAAGGTTAATTCGTTTTAATCATATACTAAAAAGTTCGTTACATGAGATTTACATTTATGATAGTGAAACATTTCGTTTTCTTGAAGTAAATATGGCAGCAATAAAAAATCTTGGATATTCTATGGAAGAATTGCAAAATATGACTGCTTTCGATATAAAACCAGGATTTACTGAGTACTCTTTTCGTAAACTCGTTGCTCCTCTGAAATTAGGAAAGAAAAAACAAATTCACTTTACAACAGTTCATCGTCGCAAAAACGGAACTTTATACCCAGTAGAAATTAATCTGGAGATAATTGCTGAAAACCCACCAGTTTTTGTTTCTATAATTTTAGATATTACTGCACGCAAGCAAATAGAGAATAAATTGTGTCAGTTAGTTCAAGCAGTGGAACAGAGTCCAGAAAGTATTGTCATCACCAATCTTAAGGGTGAAATTGAATATGTGAACGAGTCTTTTATTAAGTCTACAGGTTATAGTAAGGAAGAGATAATAGGACAAAATTCAAGATTCTTACAATCAGGAAAAACACCACCTGAGACTTATGTAGAAATGTGGAAGAACTTGGTTAATGGTAAAATTTGGAAAGGTGAGTTTTATAATAAACGTAAGGATGGAACGGAATATATTGAATTTGCAGTTGTTTTTCCAATAAAACAGCCTGATGGTTCCATCAGCAATTACATGGCGATCAAAGATGATATTACTGAAAAAAAACGTTTAGCTAAAGAATTGGAGTTGTATAGTCATCATTTGGAACGGGCAGTGAAAGAACGTACTGCAAAATTGCAAGAGGCTGAGTTTAAATATCGTATTGTAGCAGATTTTACGGATACATGGGAAACTTGGACTGATAAGGACGGAAATTGGCTCTATTGTTCTCCAGTTTGTGAACGTGTTGTAGGTTATCAAGCTAAAGAGTTTCTTGCAAACCCATTATTATTTTATGAACTGATTTACTCAGAAGATAAAGCTTTATTTGCTAAGTATTTACACCAAAAACCTAATAATAAATTTCAAACTGATTTAATTTTTCGCTTGCGGCATAAAAATGGGCAACTGATCTGGATTCGGCATAAATGTAAACCTATTGTAGATGAGCAAGGTAATTTTGTTGGTCGTCGTGCTTCAAATCACGATATTACGGACATAAAAATGAAAGAACAGGAATTAATCGAAGCTCGTAATGCTGCTGAAGCCTCTAACCGTGCTAAAAGTACTTTTTTGGCTAATATGAGCCATGAAATTCGTACTCCAATGAATGCTATAATTGGACTTACTCACCTATTACAAGGTACCGCTCTGACACCTGAACAATTGGAGCGACTTGATAAAATCAACATTGCCGCTCAACACCTATTGTCCATCATCAATAATATTTTAGATTTTTCCAAAATTGAAGCTGGGAAGCTAACTCTGGAAGAGTCAGATTTCAATCTGAATACTATTTTAGATAACGTTGAATCCATGTTAAAAGTAGAAGCGATGAAGAAAGGATTAACCATTGAAGTCGATATAAATTCTGCACCTTTATGGCTAAAAGGTGACTCTACTCGTCTGCGTCAAGCCTTGCTTAATTATGCTAGTAATGCTATCAAATTTACCAATACTGGTAGCGTAACTATACGTGTTAAAAAGATAAAAGAAAAATCTAATGAGGTTTTGATACGGTTTGAGGTTCAAGATACAGGTATTGGCATTAATCCAAAGAAGATTCCCAGTTTATTTCAAGTCTTTGAACAGGCGGATGTTTCTACTACACGCAAATACGGAGGTACTGGTTTGGGATTAGCTATTACACAACGTCTAGCATGGTTGATGGGTGGTGATGCGGGTGCAGAGAGTGAACCAGGTAAGGGTAGTACTTTTTGGTTTACGGCTTGGTTTCGTCGAGGTCATTATGTTCCGTCATTACAGCAGTTAAAGAATACGACCGATATTGAGACAGAACTCCGTACCTATTATGCTGGAGCAAGCATTTTGTTGGTTGAGGATAATCCTATAAATTCTGAAGTAGCAAAAGATATGTTGTCTGATGTTGCATTATTTGTAGAGACCGCAACAAATGGTAAAGATGCTATAGAAATGGTTCGTAAGAATAAATATGATCTAATATTAATGGATATTCAAATGCCGGGTATGGATGGGCTGGAAACAACCCGTATAATCCGCTCTATGTTCAATCAAACTGAGCTTCCAATTCTAGCTATGACTGCCAATATTTTTCAAGAAGATCGCAAAGCTTGTCGGGAAGCTGGTATGAATGATTTTATTGCTAAGCCAGTTAATCCCCAAAATATGTACTCTACCATTCTTAAATGGCTTCCCAAAAGCGCAGTTCCAGTAACAACAATTCCAGCTCCAGTTCCAGCAGTTTCTACTACAGCAGCTGATACAGAGTTGTATGAGCAGCTTTTAACTATAGATGTAATAGATATAAATATAGGATTGCGTAATATGCGTGGCGACTTGAAAGCTTATCTACGCCGATTACAGCAGTTTGATATCGCCCATAATAATGATATGCAAAAATTGAGTAGACATTTAGAGAATGGAGAACTAGATGATGCAGTGCGTATAGCTCACACTATCAAGGGTGTTGCTGCTACTTTGGGTTTATCACGATTACAGGAAGCAGCGAAAAAATTAGAAATCAAATTACGTCTGCACATGGAAAGTAATGAAGATACTTATCAATTAATAAATACAGTGATTATTGAGCAGAAGAATTTTCATAAGGCATTGAAGCAGATTGCTATTGATAAAGATAAATCTACAACATCTACAGAAATAGATGAAACTTCGTCTTCTGAAGATGTAAAAGAAGTACTTAAGCAACTAGAGGCTAAATTAGAGATAGATGATTCGACTGTAAATGAGTTATTCTTAGAATTTGAGACTCTCTTGAGAAATACCTTTAAAGTCACGGCTGAGCAACTTGGGCAACAAATAGAGAATTTCGATTATGCAACAGCTTTGATAACTATAAAATCTATGTTGTCTGAACTTTAATTTTGTTGGAGTCCAAAGCTAAAGCTTTGGACTCCAAGCATAATGTTAGGTTTTTTTTATCACAGAAGTAGCAGTTGCAACCATACTGGCAATATCACCTAAATTATTAGGAATAATCATGGTATTATTAGTGCTAGCTAGTTTGCCAAATTCGGTTAAATATTGTTCGGCAATCCTTAGATTGACGGCTTCCATTCCGCCTTTTTGATTGATTGCTTCTGCGATACTGCTAATGCCTTTAGCTGTTGCTGTGGCAACTCGCATAATTTCTACTGCCCGTCCTTCAGCTTCATTAATGCGTTTTTGTTTTTCACCTTCTGATCGCGCAATTAATTCTTGTCTATCACCTTCGGCGCGGTTAATTTTAGCTTGCTTCTCACCTTCAGATTCTGCAATTAAGGCGCGTTTTTCTCGCTCAGCACGCATTTGTTTTTCCATCGCATCCTTGATACTGTGAGGTGGTTCAATATTTTTGACTTCATAGCGGGTAACTTTAACTCCCCAAGGATCGGAGGCTTTATCCACTGCATCAACAACCGCAATATTAATACTATCACGCTCTTCAAAGGTTCTATCTAATTCTAAACGTCCAATAACGCTACGCATTGTTGTTTGAGCTAATTGAATCGAAGCGAATCTATAATCATCAATCCCATAAGAAGCCTTGCGTGGATCGACAACTTGTAAATACAAAATACCGTCCATCTCAACAGAGATATTGTCCTTGGTAATACAAGTTTGTGGAGGTACATCAACCGCTTGCTCTTTGAGCGTATGTTTATACGCTACTTTGTCGATAAAAGGCATTAGGATATGAAAACCAGCCTCTAATGTTTCTGTATATTTACCTAAACGCTCAATAATAAAAGCCTCTTTTTGTGGTACGATACGGATCGTTTTTGCAAAGATGATTAAGAAAAGAACACCTATTCCGATTACTACAATATATAATTCCATATTATATCTCCTTGGATTATTTAGATAGATAAAGCGGTTACTTTCAAAGTTATATTATCCTTACCGATAATTTTAACTGGCTTTCCTTCTTCTAAGGTTTGATCACTTTCAGCCGTCCATAAACTGCCATGAAATTCTACTCGGCCTTTTCGGTTTGGAGTAATTGCGACTTTAACTATTGCGGTTTGTCCAATATCGCCGTCGAAGTCGTCTTCATCAAGATTATCATTTACAATTACTCGTCCTGAAAAGATTTTTTTCATATAACGACGTAGAGTAAATAATAAAATTGAGGAACTTGATATAAATAACAAGAATTGCATTGAAATAGACAATGGTTCCTGCGAAATGACTAAAGCAGTTATCCAAGCCCCAAAGCCAAAGAAAAATAAAATTAAACCTGGCAATAAAGCTTCTGCAATTAGAAGTGATAGCCCAATACAAAACCAAATTGTTGCTATTGTCATTTAAAATAACCGGTGAATTAAAATATAGATAAAAGCAAGTTATAGTATTTCCAAAAACCTCAGAGGTTTAGTTTTAAAAACTATAGTGTTTTTATCTGCTATCCTGTTTAAGGGTTTTCCAAGATTGTGAAAATCCTCAGCTTGAATATTAGCCTAAAAAATTTTTCTGTCAAGTTAAGTTATGATAATATTTTTAACGTGCCATAATTTAAAGGTGTTTAAGTATGAAAAAACGTATATCTGCTGCTAAAGCTTTCCGTCAAAATGCTCAAAACAGCTCTATTCAACCAGAAATCAGGTCAGAAATGGATGAACAATTAGGTAATGCCTTTATACCTGCTACTGCTGTTGCCGGAGTTGCTGGAGTTGCTGCTGCGGCAGCACGAAAACCAAAATCTAAATCTAAAACAGTTAACCACAACGATGCCCACCAAAATATGATGGTTAGTTCTGAGGAATTGCAATTAGAAAAGGAACCCGTACAAGTGCGTGAAATTGGTTTTTGGCCTTTTAAACGGGTTATTGTTCCACCTAATGCCTATGTAGTTCACACGCGCTTAGGACGTGATGAGCCTGTGACGCTTGGTTTAGGGAAATCTTTTCGCTATAACCCTTATAGGGATGCTTATTTAGTTGTACCTGCTGCTATGCAAACTATTGGTATAGTTGCAAAATGTGTTACTAAAGAAAAGCAAGGTATTAATATTTTGGCTTATTTGCAATGGAAAATAGATGATTTTTCAATTGCTTATAAGAAACTCGATTTGTCTGATCAAGGTGATCCGCTTGGTATTGTGAATGCCCAATTGGGTGAGCAAGCCGATGCTGCTATCAAGGATAAAATTGCAACGATGACAGTGGAGGAAGCTTTAACTGATAAAGCCGTGATTATTGATGAATTGACTAAACGTCTTGAAAGCGTGACTGAAGGACATCATCAGGATGATAAGGCTACAGGTTTGGGTATTCAAATTGTTACAGTGCAAATTAGAGAAGCTGTCGTCAGTTCCCAAAAATTATGGCAAGATTTGCAGGCTCCTTTTCGTCATCAACAAGAAAAATTAGCCCGTATTAGTCAATTGACAGTACAAAATGAAGTACATCAAAAGGAGCTTGAAAGTCGTGAACTCAAAGAAACCCGTGAAGCTGAGACTTTGGCTGCTATTGAACAAGTTAAACAAACTAAGCGAACTGAGGCTTTAACATTTAAGTTAACCGAAGAATCGATCCGTTTAAGCAAAGAAAAGGAAGCCAAAAATCAGCAAAAAACTTTGGAAACTGAACAAGCTTTACATGCGGCACTTGAAGAAACTCGCTTAAATGATGCCAAGATAGAAGCTGAGCTGCGACGATTGGAACAAGAATCCTTGCTGAAAAAGCAAATTGCTGCTTTGAATTTACAAATTCAAGAGCAAGAAGATTTGTTAAAGGCGAAAGCGTTAGAAGCACGTTTGACGCGCTGGCAGGAAAAGCATCAGGCAAAATTGGCATTTAAAGAGGCTGAAAATGAGCTGAAAATGCGAAGACGTGAGCAGGAAGTTGAGATAGCTCGCACGGAGCAAGCGATTCGCAATCAAACCAATGAGTTTGATTTATTAAGACGCTTGATTGATAATTCTGCTGATATTGCTGCTCAAATGCCTGAGATTAAAGAGTTAAAAATTCTACAAACTGGTGATAGTAAGATGAATTTTGATGCGTTTTCGGCTTTTGTGGCAAAAATGTTGGCTGTTGCTGAGCATTTGGGGGTTTCGTTGAAGTTGAATAAAGAGTCTCGAAAACCAGCTATGAAAAAAAAGGATAAATAAGTACTGAACTAGAAATTATCTGGTATATTGATTGGAGTTGAAAGCTTTATATAGCATTGCCCGATTTAGTTAAGCACATTTACGCTCCAAACCTGCCAGGTTTTTAAAACCTGGCAGGTTTTCTGGGGGTATTTTATGCAATCATCGGTTAACGCTATACTCGACTATCAAGTTTTTTTGATTTGAGCAGCGGAAAGGGCTAGATATACCAGCCTGGGGCAACGCCCCAGATTTAAAATTTCAGCCCTGAAAGGGCGTGACATAGATGATATTATGTCACGCCCTTTCAGGGCTTTATATCATTATGAACCTAATCCTAGGGCGATACCCTAGGCTAGTATATATCGCCCTTTCAGGGCTATAATCAATCAGTTACAAAAAAATGGCAACCACAAGGGATTGCCTCTACATGGTTTGTAGGGGCAATCCCTTGTGGTTGCCCTAGTTTCTGAAATGGAGTGCGTAACATCAGTTATTTATTAGAGTTTTTTAAGCAAAAACAACTTGATCATCGAGTTAAACTGTGAAAAAAATTAAACCAATTAAATAAGGATAACCGATTAAATAAGGATAATAGCTAATGGCTAAAACAATTACCTTAGTTGGTGCTATTAAAGGTAAGCCAGATTACACTGAATCAGTTATTTCGGAACTCTTACAAAGTCCAACTAAAGATTTGAGTCATGGTGAAACCTTTACTGGACGACCTTCTACTAGTTTGTATTTGTCCGATAAGCACTTGATTAAAATTAAATCAATGGTCAAGCTTGATTATATAGCGTCGCTGCGTTGGGCAAAACAGGCGTTAGAAAAGGAACGAATTTTAGAGGTTTTTCATCCTGATAAAACTTGGTTTGTTGTCTCTGAACCCAATGCTAACTTAGCCCAAGTAGGTAATATTTGCCCGTTGCTAACTCCGCTGCATACTTTGCAAGTTAATCATGATGAATCGAAAATAGAGATTTACATCGCTCATTTAAAAGCTTTATTTCAATATTACTTCAGGGTTGCAGAGGCTCATTCGCTGCGTTTGGATGAGGGTTTGTCTAATTTTGGTTTTGATGAAAATGGGGTTTTGTATTATTTGGATGATGATATTTATAGATGGGATCGCTTTGTTAGTTGCGGGCAAATGTTGGGTGTTTATATTCGTTCTTTGCAATGGCTTACGCCAAGACTTGGAGAGCGTTTAGGTCAGATTATTCGTGAACAGATATTAGCGTCTTTTAATGATCCACAATATTTGACGGTATTAGCGGAACAATTACGGGATGTTTTTTTGTCTGAGCAACAGCGCAGTATTGCAATGCCGTTAATTAATGCCTTAACTGATCCACGAAAAACAATTGTTGTTTCAACACCTCCAAAGACTATTGATAATAATAAGCCCAGTAATAGTAATAGTAACAGTAACAGTAACACTAGTCGCTATATAGCCTTATTAGCAGATATTCATTCTAACTTACCAGCATTAGAAACTGTGCTTGATTTTCTTGCAGAAAAAGGTATCGATCAAGCGATTGTATTAGGTGATATCGTCGGTTATGGGCCGCATCCAGCTGCATGTATTGAACGTCTTCAGGCGATGAAAAACTTTCTAATATTAAAGGGTAATCATGATCATGGACTGGCAACAGGTAAGTTCCGAAAAGGATTTTCAAAAACTGCACAATGGGCATTAAATTGGAGTCTTGATCAAGTTGGCGAAGAGCAAAAGAAATGGCTGTTGGAACTGCCACCGGTATTGCATCATCAAGACTGGCTTGCTTTGCATGGCGCACCTGTGGATCCCACCTTTTTTAATGCCTATATTTATGAAATGACTTATGATAAAAATTTAGACTTGCTACAAAAAAAGGGTATTCATTTATGTTTTCATGGACATACGCATTTACCTGGACTTTATGCAAGACAAGACAATAATTATGATGTGCATAAAATCGCAGAAACTATCCATTTAGATCAATTTACTCATAGCCTAATCTGTCCAGGTTCAGTAGGGCAAGCGCGTAATAAACAAGCAGGGGCGCAATTTGCGATTTATGATCGGGATGAGAATACTGTGCAATTTTATAATTTGAAATATGATGAAGAACAGACGGTTAAGGATATGGTGATGGCTGGATTCCCTAATTTTTTGATTAATTATATGATGGATGTATAAAAAAACTGTATTACACCCTCCAAGCGGGAGGGCTAGGGAGTAATTAAGGGCAAAGTGGTTCTAATTTAGGTAAGGAACGCCGCACGGCTGCCCATCCCATACCTAAGTTGGCTTTACGACTGGTAATTAAGACAACTAAAGCATCTGGTTTATTTGGCACAACAGCCATGAAATGGTAAGTATTTTGGGTAGTCATCTGTATTTCTTCAATCATGTTTTCTTGAGGCGTGCCACGCATACTGGAGAGCATATCTTCAACAATCTTGATATTTTTACCCCGCATCATTTCCACCGCAGCAGCTGCTACAGCATCCAAGTAAGATTGGGTAAAATATGGTACATTGTGGTGTACTCCTAACAATAAACCGCTAGTTAAATCTACCACAGCACAGCCCAAGCCTGTATCTACTTCATGGACAATTTCTGCACAAATCTGATTAATATTAGCCATACTCAATTTCCTACCTCAGTTAAGAATATAAAAAAAATCCGTAACTACTCAGGGCAACCACAAGGGATTGCCCCTACATATTTCGTCACTCAATATCTGAATATTATTGTAGGGGCAATCGGTTGCCCTGAGTAGTTACAAAAATCCTATAAATCACTCACAGCTTTAGCTAGATTTTCAGCACATCGCTTAGAGTGACTAAGCAACATCCCCAAGCTGTTCTTTTCTGTCGTGATGCTAATCAGCACTAATTCGTTATTAATGTGCATAAAAGCTACGATCCCTTGTTCATTCTCAGAAATGATTCTATTACAAAAGCCCATTTTGAGTTCACCAGTAATGGTATCACCTAATGACATTAAACTACTACCCATAGTTGCTAAGCGTTCTAGGGCATAAGTTCCCTTCTGTTGCATGGCGCAGAGATTGCCATCAACTGTTACCACCATTGCTGCCTTGATTGCATCACAGTCTTCTAACAATTTTTTTAGGTGTAGGCTTGCTTGTGGTTCAACTATTTTAGAAAGCATAATATTCCTCAATAATTATTTACTGATGTTACGCACTCAAATTCCAAAAACATTCCAGCATGGAGTGCAAGGTAAGTTTGCTCTAAGAGCAATACATCAGTTATTTAGACAACTTCCACCATAGCTGCTAAGGTTTGAATTATCATAATTAGATGTTCACGTTGACGTGGATCAACTGGAAAAATTGGTAATTGTAAATCCTGGTTTTGCAAGTAATCATAATAAGCTGGCATACCTGGCCCTTGTTTAAGATCAGTTCGGGTTATACCAATCACGGTGGGCATATCCTCAAGATATGATTTGAAAAACTTAATATAAATTGCTAAATCGGCTACAGGATCATCAGCGGCATCATCTACTAAAATAATCAATCCTAGCGCACCTTTAATAATAATGGGCCACATATACTCAAAGCGTTGTTGCCCAGGTGTGCCATAAAGTTTGAGTTTTTGCCCCCCATCCAAAGTTAGTTCTCCATAATCTAAGGCTACTGTGGTCGTTTCTTTACGCAGCCTAGCTTTATCAGTAGTACGGACATCAGTGTTCACCACTGGTATTTCACTGATTGTTGAAATAGCAGTGGTTTTGCCTGCACCCATACTACCTGTAAAAACAAGTTTAATTTCTTTCACAATTATCCTCATTCTCCAGTTAGGCGTTTCAAGACACTTTTAAACAGACTCTGTTTTTCGGTGGCTTTAGTGCTTTCTTTCTGCGCTTGTTTATGAGTGATGTTTTCATTATTACTTTTAATATCAATAAGTTGATTTATCATCGCCGCATTAAAAAAATTGTTTATATGTTCTATAGATAAACCAGTTTTTAGAGCAATTGTTTCAAGTCGTATTGGTTTTTTTAGCATAAAAGCTGCAATGCGAAAGTGTTCAGGATCATGCGCGAATATAGAAAAATCAGGCCATCGTTTCAGCTGTACAACGGATTTTGTAGAATAACCAGTTAATAAACGCCCACGAGAAGCGTATAAAGTCGAAGCCCATAAAAAACTCTCAATCGGATATTTTTTTAAACCTTGTTTTTGCGTGATTGAGGCAATGGTATTAGCATTGACAACTTCGGTTTGAATATCTTTAATATGACTTCGATAACACATTTTTTGCTCATCCGTAAGATTTGAAAAATCAAGGTTTTTAGTAAAACAGCTATCTTGTTCAGGTAGTATAAACAGAAATGAAGAGGAATTAGCTAAACTAAAACGCTGGGCGGTTCTTGATTGTACTGCCTTGATTAATAAACCAGTTAGATATAATGATGGATCAAATACTTCTGTTTCTGACTCAGAATAATCCAGTACTAAATCAATATCGACATCGTTATTTTTACTTGCCATCTCAGTTTTAAGAAACAAATGAGGTGCTTCTGTAGAAATGCGTTTCAGTAAATCAATTAATTTTTGCACTCTAATCGGTTTTTCTAAGAAGAAATCAGCTTTCAAAAAATTGTATTGTGCTAGTGCAATCAAATTATTTTTGGTATGATTTGCTAACCAGTAAGCTTTGCCTTCAGGAACATCAACGTTAACGAATATTATATGGGGTGAGTCTTCATTCAAAACCCAATAAACATCTAAATTTTTCTGTGCAATATCCAACATTGAAACTAGGAAAATTTTGTCAGTTTTTTCCAAGGCATGTGTAGCAATATTATGAGGATGGGTGATATCCATACTGATTTTAACTCGACTATCAAGTTGCTGGTTAATAATTATTGAGATTTAATAAATTCAACGATTTATATTATTATAAGCTTTTCAATAACTACAGGGATGAGCTCCACAGGGCAACCACAAGGGATTGCCCCTACATCATTGTTTGTAGGGGCAATCCCTTGTGGTTGCCCTGCGCTGGAGCGTGGGAACGAGAGTGCGTAACATCAGTAAATAGCGAAGAAATTAATTTTCAAAAATCATAAGTCAAAATATCAATTGCCCGCCGACAAATTTCTTGTCCATAATCTGTCCATAATCCTTGTCCCCAATAACGATAACAACTAGTTTGGGAACACATCAGGTGAAACAGAGCGTTGCGGTATCTATGTTCGTTACTGGAAACCCCGCCTTTGATCACCTTTTCATTGAATAGCGCACTGGCTTTTTCCATTGGGCCCAATACATTTTCATAGCCCTTAACCCATGAAATATCGTTTGTCCAACTGCCACCATCCATGTGGAATTGTGAATCTTCCTTTTTTAGGGTTTCAATCACTGTTTCCAATTTTTCAGGCCCTTCACCCGCCTTAAAGTTATCCCAAATTTGTTTTTGCTTAGTTGGCTGAATTACTGGTAAATCTTCTTCCTTAATCCCCATTGCAAATAAATGTTCTAGGTATTCAGTAACATTCATTAATGGTGTATCTGAGCCAGTACTATCATTGGAGACTTCAAAAAATTTTGATGGAAATTCGTTCATCATTACGCCACCATTTTCACCGTCTGCAATTTGAGTTACCAGCGGTGGGACGGATTTACCAGCTAATTCCCAACGAGAAAGGCTTCTGGCTTCATAGAATGGTTGCATTTGTGCGACTAATTTCGTATCGCTACCTTGTGTTTTTATAATGGCGATAATGCTAACGGTTTCACCTTTAGAATTGGTGCAAGTCAGGCGGTGGGGAATATGGGGCTGTTCTGATTGGTGGCCATTATCGGGGCGTTCTACGGTATGCTCTTGTACTAAAACCCATTGATAGCCACAATCTTTGAGAGTTTTAACAAATTCATAGGCAATCTCAGGATGATTCGGTAAAGCCATTTCTGACGGAGAAAAACCGCGTACTCGGCTCAATGCTTCAAGCCCAAAAATTGCAGCAAAGTGATGTTGCCAAGCGAGAACGTGCAGGCGGTAATCTTGAACTGGTGTTGATGGCGCGACAGCATGTCCCCAAGGGCAACCTAACCATTCAACTGAACGTCGATAATTATGATCAAGAGTAATTTTCTTAAGATAATCAAGCACATCATGCAATCCCATTTGGCGTAGCCCATGCAACAGCGTGCCAGAATATTCTAACATTACACGCGGTTGCTTGCCTTCATCGACAAGTTGAGGAATAAATTCTCCCATGCGTTTATAGCACCAGTGAAAAACTGGGGCATTATGATTATCACCAATATATTGATTATCAAACATATATTTTAGATTGCTGATAATTTCGGCAGTCTGCAAATTTCCTCCACCAGCTGGAATCAGTGGTTGGTGCATATGCAGGGCAATAGCGCAAGCACTGCGTATATTTCCAAAGTCGATACCACTATCGGGTAAAAAAACGGGATTGGCGCGATTTTCTTGAATAGTTTTTTGAATCAGTTTTTCTGAACCTGATATATTAACGACACCTTCAATGTATTCATCATTAAGATTGCCTTCCCAATCGGGAAAATTTGGCTTGATTTCAGTCATAAAAATGTTTCCTTTTAAAGATTTTGGCCAAAAACCTCCGAGGTTTTTAAAACCTCGGAGGTTTAGCTATTTTAAATTTATGTCCCAACTCGTCGCCGGTTATAATATCATCATTATTCATTTTCAATTTGAGAACATCTTGGAGTCCAAAGCTTTAGCTTTGGCAGGTCGCCCAAACGAAGTAAGCGTAGCTAAAGCTAAAGCTTTGGACTCCAACATTGCTTAAATATATAGCATTGCCCGATTTAGTTAAGCACATTTACGCTCCAAACCTGCCAGGTTTTAAAAACCTGGCAGGTTTTCTCTGCCATTAAGTTAAGCTTTAAAATCAGACCTCGGAGGTTTTGAAAACCTCCGAGGTCTTTGAAACTCCAACGGAAATTAAACCTGCCAGGTTTTAAAAACCTGGCAGGTTTTCTC
>JALWSU010000106.1 GCA_026993485.1 Thiotrichaceae bacterium
TTTAAATGTCCAAAGCATTACATCTAATTGCTTAGCTCGTGCTAATGAGTCGCATTGAATATAAATACTACTATAGCCTTGATGCCAAACTTTATTAGCTAGTTGACAAACGAAACGATCTGAAACCTGCCTTAAACTGGTCTGCAAAATATAAAAATCAATTTGGGACATATTTGGTTTATTTTTAAACCTCCGAGGTTTTTAAAACCTAGGAGGTTTAGATTAAAAAAATTTCTCTGAAAAGCTATATATTACTCAATTTTAGGTAATATAAATGGTTCTTCATTACAACGATCAATCAGATATTGGGTCAAAAGTGGTATAGGCCGTCCGGTCGCACCTTTATTTTTCTTACCTGATAACCACGCAGTGCCAGCAATATCTAAGTGCGCCCAGTGGTATTTTTTAGTAAAGCGCGATAAGAAACATGCTGCTGTAATAGTCCCAGCTTCGCGTCCGCCAATGTTAGCAACATCAGCAAAATTACTGTCAATTTGTTCTTGATATTCATCCCATAAAGGCATTTCCCAAGCACGATCACCACTGGTTCTCCCAGCATTAAGCAAATCATGAGTTAATGGACGATGATTACTCAATAAAGCATGAGCATGTTGACCTAATGCAATCACACAGGCACCCGTCAATGTGGCAACATCAATAACAACATCTGGTTTAAAACGCTCGGCGTAAGTAAGCGCATCACTCAAAATTACTCTTCCTTCAGCATCAGTATTTAAAATTTCAATCGTTTGTCCTGATAAACTTGTCACAATATCGCCTGGTTTGCAAGCGGAACCTCCAGGTAAATTTTCGACTGTTGGTATAATACCTACTATATTTAAGGGCAATTGTAATTCTGCTGCTGCTGAGATAGTGCCTAATACAGCCGCAGCACCCATCATGTCATACTTCATTTGATCCATGTCTTTAGATGGTTTGAGAGAAATACCACCCGCATCAAATGTAACCCCTTTTCCTACAAGAACAATCGGTAAGGCGTTCTTTTTACCTGCTTTATATTCTAAAACAATTAAACGAGGTGCTTGTTTACTTCCTTTAGCAATTGCCAGTAAGGCGTTAAAACCTTGTTTTTTTAAGCTGGTTTCGAGTAGCACTTTACAAGAAAGTTGCTTATGTAAAGCACATAATTTTTTGGCTTCATCAGCCAAATAGCTTGGTGTGCAAATATTACCCGGCAAGTTACCTAAGTCTTTGGCGAATTTGACAGCTTCTGCAATTTTTTGGGCTTGATGACTAGCTTTTTCAGCTACCCCTAATTCACGACGAGAAGTTACAGTAAATACTATTTTACGCAATGGGCGGCGGGTATTTTCTTTTTGAGTTTTTAATTGATCAAAAACATATAAACTAGAGTGTGCCGTTTCAATAGCTTGACGTATTTTCCATGCCGAATCACGCCCACGTACATTTAGTTCAGTCAAATAGCATACTGCTTCCATAGAACCAGTTTCATGTAAAGTGCGTATTGCATGTTTAATCACTTTACGATATTGCGTATCAGCTAATTCACGTTCACGCCCACAGCCTACCAACAATACCCGATCTGCTAAAGTACCTGGGACATTATGTAATAATAAAGTTTGCCCAATTTTACCCTCTAAATCTCCCCTACGTAGAATAGAAGACAAATAGCCTTCACTTATATCGTCAAGTCGTTTACCAACCTCTGATAGACGACGAGGTTCATAAACGCCTATCACAACGCAAGCAGTACGCTGTTTTTCTGGATGACCACTTTTTACATTAAATTCCATAATCATTTCCGATAGTTACAATTTGATTGAGTTTATGATTTAAAATATCTGTGATTTTAGATCGGTTTTCAGTTATTAAGTAATAAACCATAAATTATCTAGTATTTAGACCAAAGCTATCAGCTTGAAATTGTATAACTGATGTTACGCACTGCATTTCCGAAACTAGGGCAACCACAAGGGATTGCCCCTACAAACCGCGATTTCATGTAGGGGCAATCGGTTGCCCCTTTTGAACTAGAGTGCGTAACATCAGTTGTATAATACCAAAAAATTTGTAGTTCAGTAATTATCATACTTTAAAAACTCTTTTAAAGTTGGTTTTATTTTTTTTTATTGTTATTCTATTCATTTATCACCGATAACGCAAAAATAACGGAGTACTTTTTTGATTATTAGTCGTTACTTATATCGTGAAATACTATATACATTATTGGCTTTAAGCACATTATTGGTGTTAATTTACATTAGTAATCGCTTTATAGCCTATTTAGTACAAGCCTCAGTAGGAGATTTACCCCTGGGATTTATTTTTCAATTACTGGGTTTGAAATTATTAAGTAGCTTAATGCTGATTCTGCCATTGAGTTTCTTTTTAGCGATTTTGTTAAGCTTGGGGCGATTATATAAAGATAATGAAATCACGGCAATGGCTGCTTGTGGTGTGCCAATGCCTACTGGCAGTATTATCAGTTTAGGTGCTATGTTTGCCATTCTGGTTGGGATACTTTCTTTATTTGTTGCCCCTTGGGCAGAAAGTCAAATCGCCTTATTACAAAGCAACTTGAGTACGGTTGCTGCTGAAGTAAGTGGTGTTGCCGCAGGGCGTTTTAAAGGATTTAATCAAGGTAAAGGCATTTTTTATGTAGAAGCGATTGAATCTAAAAATAACACCATGCAAAACCTATTTATTCAAACTAAGCTACCAAAAAAACATATTATTATGACAGCGAAAAGTGGTTATAAAAAGGCGCAAGATGGCGAATTATTTTTAGTGCTGGTTAATGGTTATCGTTATGAAAGTCCACCAGGCGGTTTAAACTATGTTGTTACTAAATTTGCCGAACATCAAATGAGAATCCCAAGACTTCTTGGTGTAGTAAAAAGTGAAGAAATTGAAGCTATATCCAGTAAAAAACTCTGGTTTGCAGCAGAACAACCAGCCCTACAAGCAGAATTACAATGGCGTTTAGCTGTACCTTTATCTGTGATTTTGCTGGCAGCATTAGCAATTCCCTTATCTCATACTAATCCACGCCAAGGGCAATATTCCAAAATTTTAGTTGGTATTTTGATTTACCTTATTTATGGTAATTTAATGAATATCGCCAAAAAATGGCTAGAACGGGGCGATGTACCTGCTTGGCTAGGCATTTGGTGGGTGCATTTGGGTTTATTAATTATTATATTATTCTTGTTTTATTTACCGTTTTTAAAAATTCAGGCTCGAAAATTTATAATGAAATGAAAATACTGGATAAATATATTGGATTTACTGTACTGGCTGGAATATTGATTGTTTTATTAGTACTTGTCGGCTTATTTAGCTTTTTTTATTTTATTGATGAAATTGATGAGATTGGTAAACAAGGCTATGGATTGTGGCAAGCAATTCAATATGTGATTTTAGTAATTCCGCGACATACTTACGAAGTTTTTCCCAGCGCAGTCTTATTAGGTAGTTTATTGGGATTAGGGCAATTAGCTAATAATAGTGAACTAACAGTTATGCGTGCAGCAGGTGTTTCCATTTTGCGTATTGCCTTTTCGGTGGTAAAAATGGGCTTAATACTCACCTTTATAGCAATGATAATTGGAGAAACCTTAGCCCCCTTAAGTGTAGATTATGCGAAAACCATACGAACCCTAGCTTTATCGCAAGGGCAGCAAATTGGCTTCAGTCGTCAAGGTTTTTGGGCGCGTGATGGCGACAATTTTATTAATATTTATACCATGTTTCCCGATGGTGGCTTTGGTGGAATTCAACTCTATGAATTTGATTCTAAACAGCGTTTAAAAACCCTAATTTCCGCTAATTCAGCCTATTATGAAAATCAAGAATGGTTACTTAAGAATGTAACAAAAGTGCAAATTGGAGCCACTCAAGTTACACGCCAATATTTAAAAACCACAACCTGGAATGCAGTTTTAAACCCTGATTTGATTAAAATCGTCAAAGTGCAGCCACGCAATTTATCAAGTTTAGGATTATATAAATACATTAACTATTTAAAACAAAACGGACAACGCACGGCAGAATATGAATTAGCATTTTGGACACGTCTTAGTTATCCTATCGTCTGTACTGCGATGATATTTTTAGCTATTCCCTTTGTTTTTGGCTCCTTACGAACTGTATCAATTGGACAACGAGTATTAGTCGGCGCAATGCTAGGCATTTTATTTCACATGTTGAACCAAGCCAGCGGTAATATTGGCTTAGTTTATGGAATCAGTCCAATTATCAGCGCTTTATCACCAGCCATCTTATTTGCTTTGTTAGCAATTATATTAATGCGGCGAGTGGTTTAAATTTTAGAAACATTCAAGAAAAATATTATATATGAGTGACTTATATAACATTCGCAACCAAATTGATCAGTTAGATATAGAAATCCAAGCAACAATTACTAAACGCGCACAATTAGCTGAGCAAGTAGCAAAAGCCAAATATGCCGAATCGGATGATCAACAACCGAATTTTTATCGTCCCGAACGAGAAGCGGAAATTTTGCGTAAAGTGATCGCACGAAATCAAGGGCCTTTACCAGATGAAGTCTTAACGCGAATTTTTCGAGAAATTATGTCTGCTTGTTTGAGCTTGCAAAAACCGCTGAAAATAGCATTTTTAGGCCCAATTGGCACTTATTCAGAAGCAGCAGTGCGTAAACATTTTGGACATTCAGTACAAACTATCCCCTTACAAACTATTGATGAAGTCTTTCGAGAAGTCGAAGTAGGCACGGCTAATTATGGAGTAGTACCAGTTGAAAATTCTACCGAAGGCGGCGTTAATCAAACTTTAGATTGTTTAATCAAAACTCCATTAAAAATTTGCGGAGAAATTGCCTTACCGATTCATCATTATCTACTGGCAAAAGTAACCACATTAGCGCAAATTAAACGCATTTATTCTCATCAACAATCATTTGCACAATGTCGAGGTTGGCTAGATAACCAATTACCTACTATTGAACGCATTGCTGTCAATAGTAATGCTGAAGCCGCACAACGTGCTGCAAATGAATCTGGTAGTGCTGCGATTGCAGGAAAAATGGCAGCGGAAATTTACCAATTAGAAATTGTCGCTTCACGGATTGAAGACGATATTAACAATTGCACCCGCTTTGCAGTGCTGGGGCAACAAATAGTATCGCCAACTGGAAATGATAAAACTTCTTTGCTACTCTCAAGCCCTAACAAAGCTGGAGCTTTATATCATTTACTCGAACCCTTTGCGTTTAACAATATCAATATGACACGCATAGAATCACGCCCATCGCGTCAAAGCAATTGGAAATATGTATTTTTTATAGATATTGAAGGACATATTACTGATGAACCCATTGCTAAATCCCTACAAAGCTTAGAATCACATACCTCACTAATCAAACATCTTGGTTCCTACCCACGCGCTATTAATTAATAATATGAATTATACAAAACTAGCTACTCTTGGCGTACAAGGATTACAAGCTTATCAGCCCGGAAAACCCATTGAAGAACTTGAACGCGAACTTGGGATAACAAATATCATCAAATTGGCATCCAATGAGAATCCCTTGCCAACCAGTTCATTAGTACAAGAAGCAATACAGGCGAGTTTAAAAAATATCGCCCGTTATCCCGATGGCAATGGTTTTATCTTAAAACAAGCCCTAGCTGCAAAATATGGCGTTGATAACAACATGATTACATTAGGCAATGGTTCCAATGATTTGCTGGAACTCATTACCCGCGCCTATGTCACCCCAGCAGATAGCGTTATATTTTCTCAACACGCCTTTGCGGTTTATCCGATTGTGACACAAGCAGTAGGTGCAAAAGCTATTGTTACCCCTGCCAAAAATTGGGGACACGATTTAAGCGCAATGCAAGCCGCCATTACCGAAAATACCAAACTAATTTTTATAGCAAATCCAAACAACCCAACAGGTACATGGATAAACCAAACTGAACTAAAAAACTTTTTAGACGCAGTACCAGCAAGAATCCTAATAGTTATTGATGAAGCCTATTTTGAATATGCTGTAGCAACTCCAGATTACCCTGATAGTCTCAAATGGCTGACAAATTATCCGAATTTAATCGTAACCCGTACATTTTCAAAAGCTTATGGATTAGCAGGACTACGAGTCGGCTATTCCATATCAAATCCAGAAATAGCTGACATACTAAATCGAGTGAGACAACCCTTTAATGTCAACTCCATAGCCCTAGCAGCAGCCACCGCTGCCCTAAACGATACAAATTACCTGAAAAAAAGCGTAGCTCTAAATCAAGCAGGAATGCAACAACTAACCCAAGCATTTGAGCAAATGGAACTTTCTTATATACCATCACTGGGGAATTTTATTGCAGTAGAAGTAGGAAATGGAGCTAGCACTTATGAATACTTACTCCATCAAGGTATTATAGTGCGCCCAATAGGTGGAATATATGAAATGCCACAATATTTGCGCGTTTCAATTGGATTGGCTTCAGAAAATGAGGCGTTTATTCGGGCAATGCACAATAGAAATTAAATTATTGCTTTAATTCTTAAACGCCCCAAAGGGCAACCACAAGGGATTGCCCTTACCAACGAAGTAATGAAGTAAACGAAGTAACGAAGTAAACAATGATGTAGGGGCAATCCCTTGTGGTTGCCCTTGTATGAGCGAAAGGGGGTTAGGGGGAGGGAGAAATGCTGATTATGAAAATGAATATACTTGAATTATAATTGATTTTTAGTTTCTTATACTTTTAATAAAAATTAGCTTATCAGTATTTTGATGTTGATCAATAAATATTGTAGCAAAAGTACAGGATATTATTATGCTGCGGACAAACTTGCCTTATTTGTTCGATAATATCAAGGCAAATTCACGCGGACGGCAAAAAGCGCAGCTCGTTCTTCGCTATGCTTTTTGCTGCCGGTGATGTGAGGCTTATGCCTTATAAATGATAGTGCCATGCTCAAGTACATACTTGAGCGGTATTTTGGGATTGTTAATGTCTTTTTCTCCATCGGCGTGCCACTTTGTTTCCCATTTAGAGTAATATAGCACTACCCGTTTGTATAAAATACAGCGATTAAACCTGCCAGGTTTTAAAAACCTGGCAGGTTTGTACTGAACTAAATCGGGTAACGCTATAGAATTCTAAATCGGCAGGGGTTAGCTGATGTATCGATAAAAGTTTGATTCCTTCGTAAACAGCAAAAATCCAATCAACTTTCCTGTATTTTTCGATAATCGTGGGATTCATATGATGGTGAGTAGAAAAACTTTTTGTTAGCAATATATTTACCGATTTAAGTTCATATTCATTGCCTTGAGAGTCTTTAGCATCATTTCCTTCTCTGCCAGGTAGCACCTCAAGGCCAGTAATAAGGAGAACCTGAAGTAGCTTTCCGCCATTATCTTGAAAAATATCATTGATGCCATGTTTTTCTGCTAGTTCTTGGAGCTTTATAATTTCTGGATATATTTCATTAAAAACCGCTAGATCAGGGTGAGTCTTATTTATCATTTAGCAAATCCTGTACTTGTATATTTAACGCGCTTGCTAAACGCTCCATATTGTCAATTGAGATATTTCGTTCACTGCGTTCTACCGAACCAACATAGGTTCTATGTAAACCTGCGATATCTGCAAGCTTTTCTTGTGAAAGCCCATGCTCGATTC
>JALWSU010000107.1 GCA_026993485.1 Thiotrichaceae bacterium
AGTATGAACTGGGGTGGACAAGAATACCGAACCCTACTAGAAACGCTTTGGTTAAACGCGAATCATCATCAAGCATGGATTGCATGTCATCCTGATAGTCAGTTGTTTATTAAGGGAAAAGAATTTAATGCACCAATGATCCCAATGGATTTTTCTAAAAGTTATTTATTGGGTACTACACGAGCATGTTATCGCTTTTGCAAAGTGAATAAAATTGAAGTGATTAATACTCACAATTCCCGCGATTCAATTTTATGTATGCCACTTAACTATCTAGGTTTTCCTGTAGTACGTAGTCGTCAAATCACTAATCCTATCAAAAAAAGCCTGTCATATAAAATTGGTTGTAGAAAAATTTTAGCCACTGCGAAAGTAATTAAATCAATGCTAGTTTCTAAGGGAGTTAATGCTGATAAAATAGAAGTTATTGGAGAAGGCATTGATTTAAATGTCTATTCACCTGAGATAGACAATACAAGTTTTAGAAAAGAATTTGCCCTAGATCCAAATACTCCCTTAATTATAAATATTGGCATGATTCGGGGTGATAAGGGGCAAAAAGACTTTTTGGAATCAGCTAGGAAAGTTTTAAAACTTCATCCAGATGTCATCTACATGCTAATTGGTGAAGCTAATAATAAGCAGAGTAAACAACTTGAAATAGAACTACGTCAATTGATTAAAGATTATCAGCTTGAAAAACATTTCCTGATGATAGGTTATCGTGAGGATATACCACAAATCATGGCAGCCAGCGATATTATCATTGTTGCTTCTATTGGTACTGAAGCCCAATCACGTATTGTGCCACAAGCTTTTGCATCACGCAAAGCAGTTATTGCAACTAAGGTGGGTGGATTACCAGAGTTAGTTAAAGATGGAGAAACTGGACTACTCGTTCCGCCTGCTAATCCAGAAGCGATGGCTAAGGCTACTCTTAAGTTAATTAATAATCCTAAACTGAAAGAAAAGTTAGCTCAAAATGGCTATCTCATGGCACAAGAAAAATTGTCATTTTCCTATATGATGGAAAAGACACTTAAACTTTATCAAGAAGCTAAAAAAGCTAAGTAAGGCTTATGCTGGATTTTAACGACAAATCAAAGATCACAACAAATAAGCTACCCCAATTATCTGCCATTATCATCACCAAAAATGAGGAAGATAATATCAGCGATTGTCTCGCTTCAGTTGCGTGGGCTGATGAAATTATTATAGTAGATTCAGGCAGTACTGATAATACAGTTGAATTATGCCGTCAATATACAGATAAAATTTTAATCACAAAAGATTGGCCCGGATTTGGCCCCCAAAAAAATCGGGCATTAGATAGGGCTACTGGTGAATGGGTGTTATCAATTGATGCCGATGAAAGAGTCACAAACTCCTTAGAGGCAGAAATCAAACAGGCGATTATTGATGGCAAAGCGTCTGCTTTTCGTATTCCGCGTCAATCTAGCTACTGTGGGCGTTGGATTAAACACAGCGGTTGGTATCCAGATTATGTATTACGCTTATTTAGGCGTGATTATGCGCGTTTTAGTAATGACATTGTTCATGAAAAAGTGCTGGTTTCACAAGGCGAAATCGGCACTTTGAAAACGCCCTTAAAGCATTATTCTTTTAATTCCTTAGAAGAAGTGCTTGAAAAAACAAATAGTTATTCTTCAGCCAATGCCTTAAAATATTACGAACAAGGCAAAAAATCTGGTTTAAGCAAAGCCATTTTTCATGGATTTTGGGCATTTTTTCGTACTTATATATTGCGTGCTGGTTTTCTTGATGGGCGAGAAGGTTTTATGCTTGCAGTGTCGAATGCTGAAGGCACTTATTATCGTTATCTTAAATTAATGTATTTACAAGAACAAAATGTCAAACATTAGTGTGATAGTAACCACTTATAATCGCCCTGACGCTTTAGCATTAGTATTACAAGCTTTGGCGGCACAAACCAAACAGCATTTTGAAGTCATAATTGCTGATGATGGCTCAACTAATAGTACTGCTGAACTTATTAAAGACTTGCGTTCCCAGTTACCTTATTCTATACAACATATTTGGCAAGAGGATAAAGGCTTTCGCGCTGCAATGGCAAGAAATCGCGCCGTTATTGCGGCAACAGGACATTATTTAATCTTTTTAGATGGTGATTGCATTCCCCAAACTGATTTTATTGCCAAACATGCCCAACTTGCAGAAAAAGGTTGCTTTGTTGCGGGTAATAGAATTCTCTTGAGTAAAAAATTCACTGCCCAACTAAAATCCCCTGTTTGGACTTGGCGTACCAGACAATGGTTAATACCCTATCTACGCCGTGACATTAACCGTTTTTTACCCTTAATACGTTTACCTGAACGCCTATTACACCACAAGCAAAAACAGCCAAAATGGCAAGGCGCAAAAACCTGTAATTTGGCAATATGGAGAGATGATTTCATAAAAATCAATGGTTTCGATGAAAATTTTCAAGGATGGGGACATGAAGATGCCGAATTAGTTGTGCGCTTACTACGCAGTGGAGTGCAGCGTAAAGAAGGGCGTTTTGCCGTACCTGTATTGCATTTATGGCATCCTGAAGAGGATCGTAGTAATGAAACAGATAATCGGCAACGATTGGAGCAAATTTTACGCTCAACAAAAACAGTGGCTGAACAAGGTATCAATCAACATTTATTAAATGAAAATTAAAGCGAATAAAATTTTAGTCATTGCAACCCGTCGAATTGGAGATGTCTTACTCGTCACCCCGCTACTACGTTCCCTACGCAATGCCTATCCTAATGCTCAGATAGATATGCTAGTGTATAAAAACACGGCTGCTATATTAGAAGGTAATCCTGATTATAATAATTTAATCCCAGTTTCTGAACGCCCGAAATTTAAAGAATACCAAAGTTTATTTAAACAAATTTTTCGCCGCTATGATTTAGCTATTTCCACCCTCGCTAGCGATAGACCTATAATTTATGCCATACTTGCCGCAGCTAAACGCATAGCTATTGTACCCCCACAACGTTGGCAAGATGCTTGGAAACGCTTAATGGTGCAAGCTTGGACCGAACTTGATGATAAAAATACACATACTATTATTCAAAACCTGAGACTTGCTGATTTATTAGAAATAGCCCGCTCTTATGAAGTTGTCACGCCCCAATTGCCCGATTCTATTCAGAGATTAGATAAATTGTTACCCTTTGCTTGGCAAAAACAAGCCTTTGCGGTGTTACATTTAGCACCAATGTACCATTATAAACGCTGGACAATTAACGGCTGGCAACAAATAGCCAAATATTTAACCCAAGCTGGGCTGCGAGTAGTGCTAACAGGGGGAACTGCTAAAGAAGAAATCGCCTATATTAATAATGCTTTAGTAAAAATGCCAGATAGTGTTTTGAATTTAGCGGGAAAATTGCGCTTTAGTGAAGTTAGCGAACTGATTCGTGCTAGTAAAATATATATTGGCCCCGATACAGCAGTCACCCATTTGGCAGCGGCAACTAGTGTACCGACTATTGCACTATTTGGTCCAACTAATCCCCTAAAATGGGCACCTTGGCCTTATAATTACGCCTTAGACAAAACGCCTTTTGATTTTAAAGGGACAAAAAAAGTAGCTAATGTCGTATTACTACAAGGAAAAGGAATTTGTGTTCCTTGTCATCAAGAGGGTTGCGAGCAGCATAGACAAAGTAGTAGCCGTTGTTTAGAGGAAATAGATAGTGCAACCGTGATAAAATGGATTGAGACATTAGGGAGGTAAAATAATGTGTGCTTATTCATATACTGAAGTAAGGCAAAACTTAGCATCTGTATTAGATGAAGCTAATAAAACAGGTGTTGTCCAAATCAATCGTAGAGATGGACAGTCATTTCTTCTCAAACCAGTTCCAGTTATAGATTCACCATTAGATCTAGCAGGTATTAATGTTGATATATCAACTCAAGAAATAATTGATATTATCAGAGAAGGAAGAGAAAGGTAAAAAATGGAATATTTTCCAAATACAAATTTTTGATTTTTTTCTGGACAAATTAATAATACTCGACTATCAAGTTTTTTTTTGCTTGACAAAATTTACTCAAGATTCATTTAAATAAATTAACGATTTATCTAAAAAAGCTACTCAAGTAGTGAATAGCGTTAGTATTTGTTTTAACTACAGGGATGAGTTATAAGACGGGATAAGGCAAAAATCTAAGTGTTTTTATCCGCTTTTATAACTCATCCCTGTAGTTATTGAAACGCTGATAATAATATAACTATTTGAATTGATTCAATATAAATAATTATTAACCAGCAAAAAAAAACTTTATAGTCGAGTAATACAAACACTTGGAGAAAATAATGTCAACAGAATCAACCGAATCAACAGAAAAACCTATAAGCCTTGAACCCGCCTTACATGCTTTTATTAAAAGCACAACCATGGACGAAGGTCTGCAAATACTGAAAAAATATCCTGAGCTGCTTAGTGACGATGCTGATATATTATTTAGCACTATTATTATAAATGCCCGTAAACAAGGGCATGAAACTACTGCTAAGGCTCTTGATGAGCGTCGTGATTTTATACGCAGTGTGCGGGAAGAATTTGAAGCAAATGTCGAAAAAGCCGCTAAAGCTGCAATAAGTGATCCCAATTAATAGATAATTGTTGTACAATTTAACAGGTTTTTTTCGGCTGAATAATAACGGAGCTATAACAAACATGTTTCAAGGTAGTATGGTTGCAATAGTCACTCCTATGTTTGAAGATGGGCGCATAGATGAGACTAGTTTGCGTAATTTAGTAGATTTTCATATTGATAATCAAACCAATGCAATTGTTGCTGTTGGTACAACTGGCGAATCGGCAACCTTAAATCATGATGAACATTGTGATGTGATTCGGATAGTTGTTGAGCAAGCAGCTGGGCGTGTGCCAGTCATTGCTGGAACTGGTTCAAATTCAACTGATGAGGCGATTGATTACAGTCGTTGTGCGGTTGAAATGGGAGCAGATGCTTGTTTATTGGTAACGCCTTATTATAATAAGCCAACACAAGAAGGTTTATATCAGCATTACAAAAAAATTGCTGAAGCCGTCTCAATTCCTCAACTGCTTTATAATGTACCTGGGCGTACCGCTTGTGATATGCTACCAAGCACCGTTAAGCGTTTAGCAGAAATAGATAATATTATTGGTATCAAAGAGGCAGTTGGTGATACTAATCGGATGCGTGAATTGCTCGCTTTTGCCAATGAGAAATTTCAAATTTATAGTGGTGACGATGCAACAGCTTTAGAATTAATCTTACTTGGCGGTAAAGGTACAATTTCGGTGACAGCTAATGTTGCACCTAAAGCGATGTCGGAAATGTGTAAACTAGCATTAGCTGGTGAGCGTGCAGCGGCTAAGGCGATTAATCAACGTTTAATGCCTTTACATAAAAATTTATTTGTAGAATCTAACCCTATTCCAGTAAAATGGGCAGTACAAACAATGGGTTTAATCAAGTCTGGCATTCGTTTGCCATTAACCCCTTTATCAGAAAAATATCACGATATTGTAAAACAAGCCATCCAACAAGCACAGGAATCTTAAATTATGACAAAAACACTGACATTATTTTTAACATTGTTATTAACATTAATTTTATCTGGTTGTGGTTCTATTGCTAGACAGCTTGATTCCACTTGGGAAGATAACCAAACGGTTTACCAAAAAAGCGAAACTTTACCGCCTTTAAAAGTCTCGCCTGATTTTACTTCTAAAAGGACAACTCCAGAACAAGGTTAGAAATATGCCACGCTTAAAAATAGCGATGGGCTGCTATTATTTACTACTTGCTAGTGTCATTTTAGGTGGATGTAGCAGCATTGACAAAGTTTTGCCAGATTATCGCAATGATTATAGAACTAGCAAAACAGAACGTCCTTTAGAAATTCCCCCCGACTTAGTCGGTTCTACTAATATTAAGGAACGATTAGTTGTACCTGAACTAGAATCATCTGATTCTACAACACCAGCTCAACAAGTAACAACAGAAGTTCTAGCCCCACCTACTAGCATAGTTTTACCTAAGTCAACACTTGTCAAAATTAAACACGAAGGCAATGTTCGTTGGCTAGAAGTAGCTAAACCGCCTGATAAGGTTTGGGCTAAAGTGAAAGCATTTTGGGTAACAAACAATATTAAGCTGAAAACTGAGGAACCACAAATCGGTATTATGGAAACCGAGTGGTTAGAAAATCGTCTTGATATTACTCAACATGGGATTCGCAAACATTTAGATAAAGTGCTAGATGTTGATTATTCTAGTGCTACCCGTGATCAGTTCAGAGTTCGTTTAGAACCAATTAATGCTGGAACCACAGCAATTTATTTGACTCATAAAGGAGCCGAAAAAGTGGCTCAAGGTAAAAATTTTGTTTGGCAAAGCCGTTCTTCAGATCATGAACTTGAAGCCGAAATGCTTAATCGTCTCAAGGTCTTTTTGAGTTTAAAAAAATAACTAGATAAGGAGCAACCACAAGGAATTGCCCTATACAAAGGATTAACCTGATATGTTACTAGGCCCATTGATGATAGATATAAAGGGTCACACCCTTACCGATGAAGATCGTGAATTATTACAACATCCTTTAGTTGGCGGTGTTATCCTCTTCGGCAGGAACTATGAATCACCTCAACAATTGATTGCTCTTACCACAGAAATTCACGCCCTACGCCAACCATCACTATTAATTGCAGTTGATCACGAAGGTGGAAGTGTGCAACGTTTTCGGGATGAATTCACACATTTACCACCTGGGGCCCAATTTGGCAAGGTTTATGACCGTAATCCTAAACAAGCCTTAGCCTTATCTGAAGAAATGGGCTGGTTACTTGCCGCCGAATTACGGGCTGTTGGTGTTGATTTTAGTTTTACACCAGTACTTGATTTAGGGCAGGGTATTAGTACTGTAATTCTTGACCGCGCATTTCATGCTCACCCAGAAGTCGTTGCTGAACTTGGTCATGCCATTATGAAAGGAATGCGCCAAGCGGGGATGACTGCTGTGGGTAAACATTTTCCGGGACATGGTTCTGTCGTCGCCGATTCACATAAGGATATGCCAGTTGATGAACGACCTTTGGTTGATATGGAATTTGAAGACTTATTACCATTTGAACGTATGATACATTATGGACTTGCTGCTATTATGCCAGCCCATGTAATTTATCCACAAGTGGATACCCAACCTGCTGGTTTTTCTTCGCGTTGGTTACAAGAGATATTAAGAAAAAAATATGAATTTAATGGAGCTATAATTAGCGATGATCTAAGTATGGCAGGTGCGGCTGTGGCAGGCGAGCCGCTGGCACGTGTTCAACAAGCATTGCAAGCTGGTTGTGATATGGTACTAATTTGCAATGATAGAGAAGCAGTTCTTCAAGTAATTAAGAATTTCGGCGAATATAACTCACCAAGTTCACAAGTGCGTTTAATGCGTTTGCATGGTAAAGCCAGATCTTTAGATTGGGATAGTTTACACGCAAACAAGAGATGGTTAGCAGCAAAAGAGGCATGTTTAACTTTATGGGAAGAAAATAAGTGAACTGGAAAAATTTAGCATCACATATTAGCGAAACGACTGGATGCACTTTCTATATTCAAAATACCTACC
>JALWSU010000108.1 GCA_026993485.1 Thiotrichaceae bacterium
GTTTAAAAAGCTTGTAAGAGTCCACCGAAGGTCGTACAACCAGAGAGGTTTAAAAAGCATCCTAAAAACCTCCGAGGTTTCTAAAACCTCGGAGGTTTAAAAAGCGTTAACCAAACCTCCGAGGTTTCCAAAACCTCGGAGGTTTAAAAAGCGTTAACCAAACCTCCGAGGTTTCTAAAACCTCGGAGGTTTAAAAAGCGTCAACCAAACCTCCGAGGTTTCTAAAACCTCGGAGGTTTAAAAAGCGTCAACCAAACCTCCGAGGTTTCCAAAACCTCGGAGGTTTAAAAAGCGTCAACCAAACCTCCGAGGTTTCCAAAACCTCGGAGGTTTAGTTATACTGAAATTATTTTCCTTTATTTATACAAATCCAAACTTAGCCAACGTTCTTCTATAACAACTTTATTACCATGTTCTCCAGCTACATTATCTGGTAAACCAAAATATTCTCGGGTTTTCAAAATTACTCGTTGATTTTTCTGTAAATTAGCCACAGGCACTAATAATTTTCCAATACGGGAAGTGGCAAGACATGACCAATTTTCAGCTAAATTATCAGCTTGCCAATATTCTCCCCAAAGTAAATATTGATTCTCATGAGTCTTTAAATTACTTAAAGTCGGTTGTTGTATCCAATTTTTATTATTTGCAGTTGGTTGCTCAAATAAATAAACCGCATTACCTAAATTATCAGGAGTAAATCCTTTTAACCAACGTAGTTCGACATTAGAATTAAATAAACGTGCCTCAAAAACTTGTTCTAAATCTAAAGGCTTGTCTGTTGCATCACGGATTTTGTCACCATCCCAACGTCCAAATAGGCATTGAGTTGGTGTATAAAATAATCCATAATCATTTATTGAAAAAGATAATTGTGTAGCTTCTTCTAAGCTGATTTGTTCTTGTTGGTAACTAAATAATTTCGTCATTGAGAGCTTTCCTTTTATTATAAGGACTGATTTTTGATAGGCAGAGCTTGGGAAAGTGTCGATGGTTCCCCGTCTCCAATCACGATTGTATCTGTCCCTCGAATGAGAAAACCAGCATTTTCGTCTCTTACTTCATATCCACTTTTTCCATCAGGAGATTGCCATGAAAAACACTTTAATTCACTATTATCCCACCAAGTGGGACCAGCAATATAGTTGCAAAATGAAAAGGATACTCCTATAAATTCTCCACTATCGGGTTGTTTTAATTCTATAACAAACCTATTATGTGAAGAGGTAAATTTATTAAAAAACGCTATTGCACCCTTCCAATTCTGAAAAAAAGCATTAATTTTCGTAATATCTTTATCTGCCATCATTTTTTATTCACCTCACTCAGGAACATTAACCATCTTGCCATTAAAGTAAAAAAACGCCTTTTCTTTAAAGCTGGTGTCAATTTTCCAAACTTCCCAATTTGTGATGTTTCCTCTCTCCACGCCTCTTAAAACATCTACTGGTTCAATACCACGCGAGCCTTTTTGAAGAAGATTTGGAAATTCATCAAGATTTGAAATTAAACCATAATTGCCGTAAATGTCACCATAAGTTTTCGCGTCAACATGCCTAGCAAAGTTCTCTAATAGAGTTGGAGAGCCTGTTAGTTGATGTCTTGCTAAACCGATGGCCAGATCAAATCTTAAAGAATTGCCACTACCAGTTCCATCATCAAACCTCAAGAAAAAATACACTGTTCGTTACCTTTGGCACTATTTTTGATTTTTAATCCACTCTCGCCAATCCGTTTGTATTTCTGGTAATGGAATTAAGTCTTTAAAATTACTATATTCTCCTTCTAAACCGTATTTATTCTCAGTTTCTTCCCATGCAAAGCTGATTTTGTTTATCTCTAACTCACCATAACCACGATTCACACCAAAACCAAGAGCTAAACGTTGTTGGCTTAAATCGCGTAGTAATAAGAGTAATAAAGCTAAAGCTGGTTTTTGTAACTCATTAGGCAAGCAATCCAAATCTAATCGAATTTTAATTGGTTCCCATTCAACTCCAAATGGTTCAATCGCACTGTATAAAAAACCTTCAGCAGCACCGCCTGTCCAGCGATCTATACCAACATGATAGCCTTGTGCAAAATTCGGTTGATTGCGTAAGTTGGCATTATTTAATGCTTTATATAACGGATTAGTTTGTTCAACTTTCGCAGTTTCAACTGCTTGCCATTGTGCAATTGTACAGTTAATATTTTTGGCATAGCAGGTAGTTATGCTTATCGCCGCACGCTTGCCACTGTTTTCTGTCTTTTGTTTCGCAGAACCAAAGAGTTCATTTATTAATGGTACTTGAACTTGCTCTAGCCAATCATCTGAGATTGTTGTTTTTCCTAGTACTGTGCGAACTATTCGCTCTGCTTGACTACGCAATGCGCCTTTTATACCGCTTCCGGGTAAGACTAAGCTCAGTTTGCCAGCGTCAGTGCCTGATACTCTTGGTAGCATGTCTACTGCTATGCCATCATAACTGGCTTTTGTCATTAATGCGCCAACTGGTTTCCAATCAATGCTTAGATACAAAATTTGCGGATGGCGTAATTGTAAATTTGTATCATTCTGAATAAGTTCCTCGCAATTTAACTCTGATTTTATGGTTTTATTTGTCAACCAATCTATTAATCCAGTTTGATTCCAGTTAATTTTATGCAATTGGGAACTGGTTAATTTTACTTGTCCTAAACCGCGTGTACTGGCTGCACCTAGTGTAATTTCTTCATTTTGCAAAGCTTTTATTAAATGTCCTAGCATTGCTTGTATTGTTTTAGCTTGATTGTCTTCTGGTAAGTCTACTTGTAAACGTAAATCTATTTGACTACCTTTGGGTAGAACTGTACGATCAAATTTTTGTCCTTTAGCAGCAGTTCCCCAACGGCGATTTATACCAACACTATCCCAAAGTTCTTCTGATAATCCTACTGGTAGAATTACTTTGGCATCTTCAATAAAGATACGACTTGCAGCACCTTTTGGTTTTTCTCCCTTTTTTGGCTGTTCTTCTTGAAAACCCCAAAGATTTTCTAAGATTTGTTGATCGGCAAAATGTTTATCCATCCAATTGCGAAATACTCCAGCAAGTGAAGTTCCTGGTATGTAAAACTCTCCTAAGCCGTTTTTAGCTAAGGGCATATCTTCTTCGGTACTGTTTGGCATTCCACCGATGTGTAATGGTGTAGTGGCTTGTAATTTGCCAGTGATTGTTAAGCGTGTTGAAAGTTCTCTTGCCATATTTAAGTTACCTATGTAAGATTCAAACCTATGATTATAAAATTCAAATAAATTTAGTACTTGAGTAAGTACTGTTATCCGTGCTTAAATAAATATCCTACAAAATACTAATCAAGAGTAAATCATTAATGAATACTTTAGCTGCTAAAGAACTTAAACGTCGTGGTGTCATTGCATTAGAAGAACGACTTTCTAAAGGTCCAGTACATATTTTGAAAAACAACCGCCCCGTCTGTGTTGTTTTGAACCCAGCTCAATATGAAATGATTACCAAAGATAATTCTTCAAATTCATCAAGATACAATAATTTATGGGACTGGCTTGATAAACCAGTTACTGGCAAACGCACACGAGAAGAAATTGATACTTATCTCAATGCCGAACGAGATAATTGGGAGTAAGTAATGACCCTATTTTTAGATGCTTGTATGCTAATTTATTGGATAGAATCCGTTGATCCTTTTTATAGTGAGTTAATAAATAATTTGCAAAATCTTCATCGTCAATATCCTCAAGCCAAGTTTGCTGTTTCTCGCCTAAGTTGGCTTGAATGTCGTGTCAAACCTTTGCGTGATAATGATCAATTCCTGCTTAATCTTTATAAGCAATTTTTTGCTACTAGTAACCTCAAGATTATAGAGTTAGATGCTCAGGTAATAGACACTGCAACAAGTTTAAGAGCACAGTATAATGTGCGAACCCCTGATGCTCTACAAGCAGCAAGTGCGTTAGCTATTTCTGATTCTGTCTTGTTTATAACTGGAGATGTAAAATTTAAAAATCTTCCAGAATTACAGGTGTTGTGCATATAAATTTTTATCACGCTCCAGCGTTGCTACCATTAAGGATTATATTTTTCTCGTTCCCACGCTCCAGCGTGGGAACGCATATGGCGACGCTCTAGCGTCGCGTATTTACTTATTGACTCGACGCTGGAGCGTGGGAGCGATGAAAAAATTAATTAAAGTTCCCTATCTCGTTGTTCATAGTGCATAGCAACTGCAAATAGTGTCCGAACTGCTTCTGCCCAAAGTTCAGTAGCTTCTGGATTAAATTCCTTGATTTTCAATATTTCCCAAATTAAATTGGGTTTTTCAAGTATGTCTTGAATGAATTTTAAACCCTCTGGTTTCCATTTATCTTTACGATTATCTGTTGCTCGTAAGTGTTCTAACCAATCCTGAACTTTGTTTTTATCCGCCTCGGTTTGCATCCGAGTTAATATAGCGCGTAATCCTCCTAATTGGCTATTAGATGGTTTATCTGAACTCCAGCCAAATAAATCATGGCGTTTATTTTTATCTGCTGATAATGCAACCGCAGCATGTTGAATTTCTTCACGTAAAGCTGCTGTTTTTAATATACTGATAAAATCTTTAGTTAGACTTGCACTGTGTTTTTTTCTAATTGTTGTTGTGCGTTTTTGTTTAATTTCAAAAAACTCGTCTTTTAATTCCAATTGCTTTTCTTCTGATAAAGCAGCCGTTTCTTTGTTAAGTAAACTCGGATTAAAACGCACTTCTCCAAAACCTTCGGCACGACGCTCGCCTAAACCTCGCTGCATTAAGGCTTGCAATTTATTATTGTCTAGCTCACCTTGTTTACATTCAAAAACTATACATGAGCCTGCGGCTAAGCCAATATAGGATGAATGCGGTTTTCCCCAGTTTTGATGCCAACCATCAGTACGAGTGGTACGAATTAGAACCGATAATCGCTCATCAGCAGTATTTCGAGGTGATAAGCTTATTCCTAAATGGTTTTCTAATTCCTTTTGTAAATCAGTTATATCAGTGCTAGGGCGTAAACGTGAATTACGTAGCAATAAATCTGAACATAGCCAAACTGTTAATTCTGATTTATGATTCTCTATTGTGATTCCACTAGGTTTAGTTGGATTTGCTGCCTTTAATTCTATCCAACCATAGTCGTCTTTTTTGGATTTGCCAATACTAATGTCTGTATTTAAAACTTGCCACCAGTTGTTACCATGCGTTTGTTTTAATTGATTAGCTATGGATTGACGCAGCTTTAATACTGACTGTAAGCAAGTGCCAGTTTTTATAGCTTCAAAACTAAATACGCCTCCTACGGTTTCAGTCGGGCGTTGAGATTTATCATCAATTGTGCCGTGAGTTGTTAATTGTAATGGTGTTTTAAATAAATGAGTGTCAATGATATAGCCATTACGATGTTGTTTTAATTGCTGTTCTGCCGCTTGAGTTGTCATTAGGCGATTATAGACTTCGCCGCTGTTATCATCTTTTTTATAAAATAATGCCATTGGTACGGGTAATCCGCGTTTATTATCATATTCCAAGTAGGCATTACTAACTTGAATGTCTCCATTAACTACATGATTAAATAAGTTAAGCTGGTGGTTGAATAATTTCGTAATTGCAGCTAATAAATGAGTTCCGGGGATATAATCCCGACTTTCTACCACATTACCAAATTCACCTTGTGCAATAATAACGGGACTTTTTAAAGTTAAATGCAAAGGTATTTCTATCCAAGCATCTGGATTTGATGGTTTATCCCGTGTAAATTTGCGCTCTGACTGTGTTGATAGTTGAGCCAGATTCGGCAATTCCTCTGGTTGTTGGAGTTGTTTTAAAGCCTCCTCCTTTTTAATCGCATCAAATTTAAATTGGCAACGCCCTAAACCCCGTCGGCGTTTGCCGCCTAATCTTTCAACTGTTTGCGCTCCTGCCCAAAGTAAAGCATAAGCGGTTTGTTTTTGAGCATCATTAGTAAAAACTTGCTCATCAAGATAAATTCGCGCTTCTAAAACTGCCCCAGCTCGTACCACTTCATCAAAATGTAGATTATTATCAATAGCTTGACCATTTTCATCTAATCGTACACTTGGTTTGATAAAAGTTAAAGCTTTCTTTAAAGCTGGCGAGTTGGCTAATTGTTTGCGTAAAGTAGCTGGAAAACGAGCTGTGCGTATAGTTAAAATTGCAGCTTGTGGAGCAATATCTGGACTATTTGTGCGACGTTCATTAGGTTGATCGCCAAATAATAAGTCTACCCAAGTTTGCCAAGTTCCGTTAGTTGAGCCATTATCTAATCCAAAAGCTACTTGTTCGCAAGCATCGCGCCAAATACCAGTAATAGTTTTTGCTGGTACATAAGGTAAATCATCTAATGGATGGCGACGGACTAGTTGATCAATATATCCTGGTTGTCCAGAACCTTCGCCGATATGCCAATCACTTAAAAAAGTAATTTCAAGCTTTTGCATCATATTTCTCCCAAAAAGCCGCAGCCTCGAATGCGTCTATAAAACGAGTTTCCCAAAGTTGTTCAGTTTCTGTTTGACGAAATAAGGTATTATCTTGGTTATAGTCGTTTTCTAAAAATTTGTGCAATTCCTCTTTATAACGCTCAAATATAAGTTGCAAACGCCCATCAGCTTCTTTTTTGCCTAAAAACAGTCCTTCACGCAAGTTATGTACTTGAGTATTAGGCAGAACTGGACGGTTTTCTTTATCTTTTTGTAAGAATATTTCAATGCGTGTTAATAAATCATTAACGTGATGATTTTTTGCCCAGCCTGCCTCAACTTCTTCAAGATCATTTTTAGGCGTTACTACATAAGGTTTAGCAGTTAAACGGGTTTTACCATTATCAACAAGTAGGCGTTGACGGATTTCGCTCAATTCTGTGAATGACGAGTCATAAAGAATTTGAAAATCCATTGCTGAACAGGGATAGGGTTTGCCATCTTTTTGCACTTTTTGTTTAACTGTTTTGGCTTCTTTAATTAATTGTTCTGCTAGTTTGTAACTATTATGAAACGGAAAATGCGGTTTTGTAATTGCGACGCCTGCACAAGCTGATAAGCGTGGTGCATTTAAAGCTTGTTTAGCTATTTCGGCAAAAATACTTTTTTGAGCAGTCTCAGTTTCAAATTCTTTGAGAAAAATACGAGTAAATTCTAGGGCATATTTACCATCACAAATAACAGTTAAGTCGTCACCACCTAATACTAAAGGAACAATAGGTAAAACAATCTTTTGGTTTTTCACTACCCGCAAGGCTTTCCGAAAGGCATTTTCAGTCGCATCTTCTAAAGCCAGTGAAAATTGCTGTAATTTATCTACATAAATACGGTTATTTTCAAGAATAGTTTTATCTGGGCAATTGATAAAATCCTTAAAATTCATAAAAATTTGTCCCAGCCCATTACCATCAGCGTGTACTATTGCTAACCAATCTATTGCTTCAAAGTATTTTTCCATGTCATTGAGACTTTTAGCGACAGAATAGCCAGAGCCTTGTAAAATTTGGTTAATTCGGCTATACCAATGCTCAGCCGCTTTTTGTTTAGTATCACTGACTTTACTGATTGCAGTTTTGTCTTTGCTGAGCCGATATG
>JALWSU010000109.1 GCA_026993485.1 Thiotrichaceae bacterium
CGGCTCTGCGGCGCTAATTCCATTAGGACAAGCACAAGGATTATTAGCAATGGGTAGCTATGATCCATTACGCTATCATTCTGATATGGCCACTGATTTTCTTCAATATTTGGGTGAACTAGTCAGCCATTTACTCAAAATGTGGTTACAACTATATTACAATAATAATCAAGTGATTATTTAATCAGTTAATTTTTCCTCAATTAAATTAATCAATTGTCCCGCAATATCTAAGCCATATAAATTATCCAATTCTCGGATACAAGTAGGACTAGTGACATTAATTTCAGTTAAATAGTGGCCAATCACGTCAATGCCGACGAATAATAAACCCTGTTCGCGCAATTTCGGACCAACTTTTGCACAAATCCACTTATCGCGTTCACTCAAGGTTACACCTTCAGCACGTCCACCTGCTGCGAGATTGCCCCGACTTTCACCTTCAGCGGGAATCCGAGCCAAGCCATAAGGCACAGCTTCGCCATTAATTAATAAAATCCGCTTATCTCCCTGTGTAATTTCAGGGATATAGCGTTGCGCCATAATAAAACGTTGCTCATTTTCAGTCATCAGCTCGAAAATTACTGAAGTATTCACATCCCCTTTTGTGACTCGAAAAATAGATTTTCCCCCCATACCATCTAAAGGTTTTAGAATAATATCCTGATGCTCTTGCAAAAAACCGCGTAAAGCAGCCTCTTGGCGTGTTACCAGAGTAGGGGCGCAACATTCTGGAAACCATGCCGTGTATAACTTTTCATTGGCATCACGCAATGCTTGGGGTTTATTAACTACCAAAGTACCAGCCGCTTCAGCCTGTTCTAATAAATAAGTTGCAACAATATATTCTAAGTCAAAAGGCGGATCTTTACGCATCAAGATAACCGACAAATTAGTTAAAGGTACAGGTGCGCTTTTAGCCTTTCCCAATGTAAACCAATTTTTAGTATCATCACGAACTTCCAAGGGACGCATAAAGGCATAAGCTTGTCCACTACAGAATAATAAATCTTTAAATTCCATATACCACAAAGTCCAACCACGCGCTTGGGCAGCAAGCAACATGGCAAAACTACTATCTTTATAGACCTTTATATTTTCTATGGGGTCCATTACGATACCAAGATTTTTGGGCATTGTTATTTCCTGTTTTTGTCGTATAGTAAATTGATTATTTTAACATATTTATATAGTTCCTTTTAAAAGCGGATCGCTTTGGTGATGGTATTGTTAAGTACGTCAAAATAGTATAAAATATTTATCCCCTTCCCAAGGCACGACGCACGCATAAAATTTAAAACTACCAGCATTTTCGATAAAATAATGTAACTTCTCAATAACTGTAAGTAACAGTTCTATACTCAAGTGAGATGTTGGAGTTCAAGGTTACCTTGCACTCCGATCAATATTAAGATTTTATTTAAGAGCTTTTGGAAATCCGGTGCGTAACATCAGATATTAATTTAGAAAAGGTAGCTAAGAAATGAACACCTTTTATGTAAAAATAGAAGTCCCAAAGAATGTGAACCTTGCTTATCTTAAGCCTAATGATATTCAAGCAGCTTTCAATAATTTTTTTCAACAAAATCAACACATACTGAAAAAAATTTTTGAAAATTTGGGGAAAAATTCAGTAAAACCAGATACCCCAATTAATCAAGAGCAAGTCGTTCCAACAGCTGTGATTAACCCTGCACAAGCTTATACTGATGCTGAGTGGGATAAGTTACCCTCTGATTATCGAAGTGAGTTAGAAACTAACTATATCTTAAATAATCCAGAGTTGATGAAAAAAATAACGCTGGCAAAAGAAAATTATCGTCAAGGAAAATATTTTATACCAACTGACGAACAATGGGGCCATTGTCAGAACCTTGATTACAAAGGATTAAAAGGATTGTAAGGATTGTTTAATCAATCGGTTCTAACCAACAATCCTGTAAATCCTATCCCTTAAAATCAAGCTTCATACAATAGCTGCAAATTATTTAGCAATAACTCTAATGACTAAACTATCAAAACTAAAATGGCATTGTCGCCGCAGCATGAGGGAATTAGATGTCTTATTAATCAATTATCTTGAACAAAGATATAAACAAGCCCCTATTGCTGAACAACAAACTTTTCAAGCTTTACTTGAACTCTCTGATAATCAATTACAAAACTATTTATTAGGAGAGTCAAAGCCAGCAGAAGCAGATAAGAATCTCTTGGATTTGATTTTTAAAATCAAGCTCCAGCGTAGGAACAAAAGTGTAACCTACAAAAACTCGAACTGATAACCTCCTATTATTTTATTCCCCTTAAGTAAGCTCTTTGGCAAATATAACTTAAACGTCACTGACGCTTGAGCTGCCATTTGCTGGAACGTCTTCGGTGAAAAAGATAAATAATCGGCAGGCTTAAAACGCTGTTGTGCAATTAAATTACCATTAATATCTGTAAAAATTAATTGCAAATCTGGATAAGCTTGAGGAAAAGTCGCATTATTCATAAAAGTCATTTCAACTTCTATCCAATCAGATTCTAAGCGTACTCTCTGATTTTGAATCTGAAAATAGTTTAAATTCCGTGTTGGCGGTAGCTCACACAAAAAAGTATCACAAAACCAAACCAAGCCTGAACGCAATTGCGGATGCTGTAAAACCAAATCACGTTCCCAAAACCACAAAACTTGCCCAGCAAGTGTCATTGACAGCAAAATAACCATCAACCCCCAAAATAAGACCGAACTCAATGAATGTGATGAAGAATTAGCCCTTGACTCGTGGTGCAAATCAGGAATTTTCTTAAGATTTACCTCATAATGTGAATCCGTATAAAATGACTCCGAATCTAGCAACTCATTAGCAGCATTAAAAACTGTTAAACACTCTCCACAACGGACATGTCCTTGAGCAATATTCAAATCATTCCTAGTAACAACAAAAATACTTTTACAATAAGGACATTGAGTTCGCATAAGAATATAAATAATTAAAATTAATCACTTTTTTCACCTACAATTCGCATCCAACTATCACGTTCCACAATCTCTGTTATTTTCAAATAAGGTTTATAAGCCGCAATGACATCTGAACTTTGCTCCTTTAAGATGCCAGACAAAACCAGTGGAGCATAAATATTTAAATACCCAGTTAAAGTGCTTGCTAAATTAATTAAAGGCCCAGCTAAAATATTAGCCAATAAGCCATCAACCTTAAGCTGCTTTGGTAAATCTTCTGGTAAAACTGGACTAATTGCGGTTTCCACTTCATTCTTTTTCGCATTTTCCAGCGTTGCTAACAAAGCTTGCGGATCATTATCCACCGCCCAAACATGAGTCGCGCCCAATTTAAGCGCAGCAATCGCCAAAATCCCAGAACCACAACCATAATCAATTAAAGTTTTACCCGAAAAATCGCCATACTTATCTAACCATTCCAAACATAAAGCCGTAGTTTCATGCGTACCCGTACCAAAAGCCAAACCCGGATCCAGAAAAATATTAATTGCTTGAGCATCTGGCGGCTCTTGCCAACTGGGACAAATCCACAAACGCTGCCCAAATTGCATCGGATGAAAATCTTCCATCCATAAACGAGTCCAAACCTGATCTTCTAATTTCTGAAATTGATAAGCTGGCAATGGTTCTGCTAAGATAGTTTTCAACTGGCTTAATAATTGAGAACTATCAACAGAGCTATCAAATAAACCAACAACCCGCGTATGCTGCCACAACGGCATAGTATTCAAAGGTGGCTCATATAAAGGCTCATCTTCTGCATCCGCAAAAGTGACAGAAAGTGCGCCAATTGAAAACAAAGCCTCAGAAATTTCCTCAACTCTTGAAGCATCCACCTCTAATATTATTTGTAGCCAAGACATGTTATAAACTCGCTTATGAGTACTTAACCAAAAATTATTTAACATATTGGAATCCAAAGCTTTAGCTTTAGCTTTAGCTTTAGCTTTAGCTTCGCTTACTTCATTTGGGCGACCAGTACCAAAGCTAAAGCTTCTTCGCTTCTCTTCGCTCCAATATATACTAAAATTCATGGTTCGGTACTTAATAATTAAACTTTATGTTCCATGATAAAATGTTTCAAACACTCTAACAAGGTTCTATCATGTACGAAATACGTTTTTACAGAGGTAACTACAGATGGCGACAAAAACAAGCCAATAAAGATAATTGTGCAGCCTACGTAGAACACCATTTCAATGCCTCAAAAAACCAAGCTGCAAATTATACACTAGTTATTACAGCCTATCTCGCCTCCGAAACTAGCAAAAATTGGGGGCGTTGGTACGCTAACAGAATCAATCAAGAGTTTGGAATCCCACTTGGCGGCAAAGACGGTATCTTAGTTGGGGGCTACAATGGGCGTGGCAATGGTAATTTAAAACATACCGAAATGCCAGCCATATTATTAGAACCCCTATTTGTTAGCAATCCCCAACATGCCGAAATACTTCACAGCGAAGAGGGACAAGACAAACTAGCACTCATATTAGCAGAAAGTATCATCGCATTTTTTCCAGATGGTAGCAAAATCGGATTTTCCGTCGGGCACAAATACAAAACCTCACGCCCAAATGACAGAGGCGCAATGGTTTATGGTGGAGGAACCGAAGCCGACTTTGCCGAAATTATACTAGAAAAAGCGAAAAACATACTTGAAGATTATAAGCCAGATGATAAAACTGCTACACCAGAAATAGATGATTTTCCCGATAATGACATCCGAGTGATTAAAGATGGCAAAGAAATTTGGCGACATACAGATATTGATGAAGATGATGAAATAAAATGGGATCAAGCTAATCGGATTTTGTATATTACTACTAACTAACTAAAGACCTGACAGGTTTTATAAACCTGTCAAATCTCAAACCTTACTGCTCTTTTGAAAAATACGTCAACCAATAATTTTGATTAAAACCCCTTAATTTAAAACTAATACCAAACCGCAATTTTTTCTTATTAAACTCGCTAACAGTACCCCGACTTTGCTCAATCTCATAAAACTCACTTTGTTGAGACAAAATTCCGATTAATTTGGTTGGATTAAGGCTATAACCCTCTAATTTAACCACCCCATTCTCAATCGAAAAATGATTAATCCATGTATCCTTAGGAATCACCCTATCCAACGTTTTTAAAATTTTAACAACCTCCTGTCTAGGAAATTCCTTAATTGCAGCAATACTCTCCTCTATTTGTCCAGCTTCTATACGCAACTCACTAATTTGATGAGTACTATTCCTCAAATTAGCCAATTTTTGTTGAAGTGCTTTTTCATAATCTATTGCCGAAAAAACGCCCCCAATGATACCAATCATCACCAAAATCACCAAACTGATAATATAAAAATTCTTTTTTAATCTCTGAGTTTTTGCCAAACGTGCCACCACGCTGGGCGGAAAAAAGGCATAATTATAAGCAGCTTTTGATGGTACCAGATTCCAATCATTAACTGTATGTTTACGTTCTGGTTTTATAGTATTATTTTTTGAAAAAGTATTATCGAACTGTTTCTTAATTTCTTCCAGTTCATAATCATCTTTGGCTATATATAACCACTGTTGAATAACGCCACCTGAAGAATTGACATAAGTAATACTATTTTCATCTTCATCATTTAAATAAAAAGGTTGGTTTTTCGCTGGTAAAACCAGAACTGAACGCGGCAAAATACAATACAAATATAAATTTTGCTTTTTAAAAGCTTTATAAAGATTCTCAGCCCGTTTCGCAGGCATCCACAATGCACAAACTTCATTGCCCTCAAGAGGGGCTTGTACAGCAAGTAATAACTGTTCCTTCGTGCCAGACGGCAAAAGCGTTTCCTGTTGTAAACTAATTGTCTTCTTAAGATTCTCCATAGCACGGCTGGGCAATTGTAAACTTGTAGCAACAAATTCCGAATTAGGTAAAGCCAATGCAATGCGCTTTTTGGGGCTGATTTTAGGTAATAAACGTCGCGCCGCTTCAGCTAATGCTATCGAATCATCTAACTCATTTGACTCATCTGAATTAAAAATATTGGTTTGCTGTTTTCCTTGTAAATTCAACACTTTTGGAAAAAGTTGAGCATCTAAATTCTTCAAAGACTTACGCAGTCTGTACTCATGAAAAATTAAGGGTTTATTTCTGATTCCAGATTTTTCCGCATATAACAGGACATTATCATGTAAAATCAGAGTAATATCAGCAGATTGAGTTTTAATACGCTTTTTAAATTTAAATTTAAATTTCATTTTGGAATACAGTTCAACTATCCAATTATAAGTTTAATACCCACTAACAAAGTCAGAATTTCAAAAATTCGCTTAATCCACCGATTACCCTTAGCAATAGCCAAATGAGCACCTAAATAGCCACCAAGCACAGAACCAATTAACAAAGCCGGCAACCAACTCCACTTAATATCACTTAACAATCCCAAAGTAACTGCCCCACTACCATTCCAAAATAAGCCAACTAAAACTAAAGTATAAGCAACCGCCCGTTTATAATCAAAACCAAACCAACGAACTAGCCATAATGTTACAAACAACCCAGTTCCAGAAGTAAGCGAACCATTTAGCAAACCAATCGAAAACAAACCCGCACTGCCTATCACATAACCAGCAACATCACGATGAACCAAATGATGCACTTGCCCCAATTCTGGTTTGATCCACGAATAAACACCTAACCCTAGTGTGAGAAAACCCAAGGCAATTTCAGCAAATCTATCTGGTACATATATAATAATATTCGCACCAATAATGACACCGGGTACACCACTTAACAATAGCAACAAAGCAAAACGAAAATTTAAAGCCTTCTCGCGTAAATAACGAGTAGTCGCTCCAATTCCTAAAGCAACACTAGCCACTTTATGAGTAGCCAAAGCCAGCGGGAACGGTAATCCTAAAAAAATCAAAACCGGCAATTGAATTAACCCCGCCCCTCCACCAGCAAAAGCCGAAAAGGTATTTGCTACTAAGGCGACAACAAACAATATTATATGTTCAAATCCGTTCAAGGTGAAATCACGCCTCTGTTTGAAAAATTTTAGCCATATCAACAGCATTCTCTGGCACAATGCCACGAATATCATAAGCTCTAAAATGATTGTCTGAACTGTGATTAGTATGATTTATGTGATTAATTTTGATTAAAAAAATAATCAAAATCACAATTGTCTGAACTGTGATTTTTGTGATTAAATGATAGGCTTTGATTTAAAAACTAATCAAAATCACAATTGTCTGAACTGTGATTAGTATGATTTATGTGATTGACTTTGATTTAAAAACAATCAAAATCACACTTGTCTGAACTGTGATTAGTATGATTTATGTGATTGACTTTGATTTAAAAACAATCAAAATCACAGTTAATCCCTTAATCAAATCAATCACAGTTCAGACAATCATTAAGTCTGAACTGTGATTAGTATGATTTATGTGATTGACTTTGATTTAAAAACAATCAAAATCACAGTTGTCTGAACTGTGATTAGTATGATTTATGTGATTGACTTTGATTTAAAAACAATCAAAATCACAGTTAATCCCTTAATCAAATCAATCACAGTTCAGACAATCATTAAGTCTGAACTGTGATTAGT
>JALWSU010000110.1 GCA_026993485.1 Thiotrichaceae bacterium
AGTTAGGTGGTTGTCAATTGTTTTACCTTTTTTTAATATCATTGCTTTGGGTGCAATTTTTGGTTCTATGCTGCCAGCATTCCAGTACCAAGTAATTGTGTTTGGTTTGAAAAATTTGATGGCGAAGGCATCTGGGTGCATTTTAAAGTTTTCATCTTGAATGTTTTCAGATGTTGGTTCTCCGGGGCGACTGTCGGTTCTGTCGTCTATTTCTAGGAGAAAGGCTATTTCTTTTTGATTGTATAGTACTCGTACAGTTATTGCTTTGGCAAGTGGGGTAAATAGGTGTTTTTCTTTGTTGACATTAGGTACTAGGCGCATTGTTATAGCTGGTGCTTGATTCCAAGCGGGGGCATTGATTTTATTGGGCAATGCGCCTGGAATTTTTTTGGCTGTTATTAGAGTGGTGTTGTCTGGTGGTCTGCTATTTTGGCGGAGTGAATAGACATAGTTGGCTATATGCCAGCGATTTTCTAGGCTAATTGGGTCTGGGTCATCAGTTGTTGAACGGTGGGCTGGCATGGGGGTGCCAAAAATTCCGATGGATATTCTTAGGTAAATGTTGCGGATTGTTTGTTTGCGGTTGTTTGGTACGTTGGTTGCTCGCCAAGTCCAAGGTTGGGTTAAGTTGCGTGGCCAGATTCTATAGCCCCAGTCATCGCTGAGGCGTTTTCCTGATGTGATGTTGCCGCGTCCGGTTTGACCATGACATTGTGTGCAGTGTTTTTCAAAGGCTATTTTGCCTTTGGCAATTGAGTCTTTGGTGTAGGCAATTTGACCGTTAGTGGGTTCAATTTCGGTTATCTTTTTGAAAACTAGAGGTTTATTTGTGTTAGTATCCTCATATTCTTCTTCATTTTCGTCATTTTCGTCATCTTCTTCATAATCGGCTTCATCATCTTCTTCAGAATAGTCTGCATAATCTTCATCATCTTCGGGAGCGTCTACCCAAGTATATGAAATGTCAAAACCTTTTATTATAGGAATCAGGCTGTTGATTTGTTCATCTGTGAGGATATTTTTCCAACTCAGCATGGCTGTGCCATTTAAGCCATATTTTATGGTGTTAAATAAGTCTTCATCGCGTGGTGGTAGTTCTCCTGGGGAGGTTTTATATTTAAACATGCCTAGAGTGAAGTCTCGCGGGCGGGGATAAAGAAATTCAGCGGTGGGGCCATCACCTGCTCCTTTTTTTCCATGACATACTGCACATTGAGATTGATAGATTTCTTCGGCTGTCATTTTGGCAACTTGTGATTGGATTTTGGTTGGTTGATTTTTGGTTTGGTTATTCCAGATTTGCGGGACTTGACCAACATAGTCATAAAAAAAGTTGATGATTTGCCAGATGTTAAGCACTTTTTGGTTTTGGTTTGAATCTTCAGCGCAAGTTTGTAATGGAAAAGTATTAAAAATAATATAGGTGCATAAAATTAGGGTTGGTATTTTGGTTTTAGGTTTCATTTTGTTATCTCTAGATTTTTCTTGTTTTATCGTTCGTTTTATCGTTCCCAAGCAGGAGCGTTACTGCCATGGTATTAAGCCCTGAAAAGAGTACAGCGAATGTAAGACAACGAATAAAACCTGTGACAAATCATGAACTAAATTATTTGGTTTTGATTCGTTGTTTTCCATTCGTTGTACTCCATCTATTAATACCATTATCAGTTTTTCTAAAATTTATAATTAAAATCTATACGAAACCGCTTGCCATCTTCTTGCCCATTTGTAATGGTATTAACATTATAAAAACGAGCCACAATGTTGAGTTTCTCCATAGGCGAATAAGCCGCTCGAAATTCATGACCTTTCATATCACTACCGCGTGTTTCTCCCGCGGAACCC
>JALWSU010000111.1 GCA_026993485.1 Thiotrichaceae bacterium
TTGGAGTTGGGGGATAAAGTTTATTTGATTGAGTTCAAATATGGTAAAGCGGGTAGTAATTTGAATAGTTTGACGAGAAAAGCTCTTAGGCAAATCAAGGAGAAAAATTATGGTGAGCGGTTTTTGAATGAATCTCGTAAATTGGTTTATCTTGGAGTGGGGTTTGCAGGTAAGGAAATTGGGTTTGAGATGGTTTGAGATAGAAAACTTGATAGGTTTTTAAAACCTGTCAGGTTTTTTTTGAGTTATTTTTGTCATTTTGTTTTGCTTACGTTGTTTTAAATAGATTTTTAATCTCTCCAATTCTTCTGGCTTTAACCCTGCTAATTTGTCTTCTGGCTTGAAATGAGAAAAAATTTCTTCGGGCTTTAACCCAGCTAATCTTTTTTCGGGTTTCGGCCCAATTAATCTTTAGTCTTAACCTATTTAATCTTCTCCAAAGCCTTTTCCAACTTTTTAACCGATACCGAATCAGCAGTTTTCAACTCCTGAGCAAATAATGACACCCGCAGTTCTTCTAACATCCACCGAAATTGATTTAGTTCAACACTAAGTTCTTTTTGGTTACGAAGTTGAAAATACTTATCCCACAATGGCGCGATTTTGGCAGCTTTTTGGGCATCTTTTTGCGGATTTTGTACCAGTCTCTCTAGGCGTATTTTAATCGCTTTTAAATAACGAGGAAAATGTTTTAATTGGGCAAACGAAATTTCATTCAAAAAGCCTTTATAAATTAAAGAGTTTAAATGGGTTTTAATTTCAGGCATGGCTGGGCTGGAACGTTGTTTGCCAAGAGCTTGGTTTAAATTATTGTATTCTTCTAAAATAGTGGCAAGCAGTGTTGCATAGTCGTTGGCAGCCCTCATTAATTCTAGTTTTCCTTTAGATAGGCGTTGCTCAAATTCCGTTTGATTACTCGGCAATGGTTCAACTAAGAAAATCGACTCAACAATTGCCATCAGCATATCGGTTTTTAACTCTTCACAATTACCGATTTTCATATATTGTAGGCACAATTTTTGACTGATTGGCATTGTTTTGATTAATTTTTTGGTGGGTAAATTTAATAAAAATAAGCGTCGTAACCCGTCTTTTAATTTCAATTTGGCCTGATTTGGATTATCTAAAACGCGCAGATTAACATGAGTGCCAGCATCAATCAGAGTTGGAAAACCTTGCATTGTTATTGCATTGTTTATTGTTAAATTAACTTGTGCTGGTAAATCGCCAAAATCCCATTTAGTAATATTGTCACGCTCTAAATTACTTTGTTTCGCAATTTGTTGCTGAGATTTGGAACTGGCATGAGTTCCCCATTGTTGTTGTAAAGCGACTAAATCGCGCCCCTGAGCTAGAATTTTATTCTTTTCATCCAATAACTTAAAATTCATAAATAAATGCGCTGGTAGGCTTTCTAATCTCCATACTTCTGCGATTGGCGGTAAAGGTTGCCCCAAGCGGCGGTGGCAATAAGTAATCAGTGCTTGATAAAGCGAATCTTTCGATGCTTCTAAAAAACTACCTTGTTCCCGAAAACTAACTTGCGGTTTTTTCAAGGTTTCTAGCGCATCTTTTGCTACATCTGGAACTGGTACAAAATATTTTCGCAGCGTTTTTGGCATACTTCGCAATAAAGCAATGATTTTTTCTTCCAATAAGCCCGGAACTAGCCATTCAAATGGTTGCGGAGTTAATTGATTTAATAAAGCCAGCGGAATTTCCACTGTTACCCCATCATCTTCATGCCCAGGTTCAAAATGATACTTTAAAGGTAAAACTACTCCATTGATTTCAATATTATCTGGAAAAGCATAAGGTGTAACTTTATCTCCAGCAGCATGATTGATTAAATCTTCTCGGTTAAAAAAGAGTAATTTGGGATTTGGTTCTTGTTTTAACCATGTTTCAAAAGCTTTACCATTATAAATACCTGCTGGTACTCTGGCATCATAAAAAGCATAAATTTGTTCTTCATCAACTAAAATGTCTTGGCGACGAGATTTATCTTCAAGTGTTTGAATTTCTTCAATTAATGCCTGATTATGCTTAAAAAATGCTGCTCTAGTCTCATATTCTCCTGCAACTAAACCAGTTCTAATAAAAATTTCCCTAGATAATTTAGGGTCTATAGGACCGTAATTAATTTTACGTTTAGTAACAAGGGTTAAGCCATACAATGTTACTCTTTCAAAGGCTCCAACTTGCGCTCGGCGTTTTTCCCAATGTGGTTCAAAATAATGATGCTGACACAAATTTCCAGCAACTTGTTCTATCCATTCTGGATTGATTTTGGCAACATAGCGAGCATATAAACGTGTAGTTTCTACCAGTTCCGCAGCAACAATCCATTGAGGCGGTTTTTTAAATAATCCCGAACCAGGGAATAGATAGACTTTCATGTTGCGCGTTCCTAAATATTCATATTTCTCATCATCCTGATTTTTTTGAGCTATATTACCTAATAATCCAGCTAATAAGGCGCGGTGAATTTCTTCGTATTCAGCTTCAAGTTGATTCACTTTCCAACCTAGTTCTCGAATAGCTGTATATAGTTGTTTATAAATATCTTGCCATTCTCGCATTCTCAAATAAGATAAAAAATGTGTTCGACAAAGTTTTCGCTGCTTATTTTGCGATAAATGCTTAGATTCTTTTTGGTAAAATTCCCACAGTTTTAGGAAGCTTAAAAAATCTGATTGTTTATCGACAAAGCGTTTTTGAGCGGTATCAGCGGCTTGCTGAAAATCCATTGGACGTTCGCGGGGGTCTTGTATGCTTAAGGCACTGCCGATAATTAGTAATTCATGTAAACAATTTTCTTGCTTTGCAGCTAAAATCATACGCCCAAGTCGGGGATCAATCGGTAATTTAGCCAACTGCCTGCCAATTTTCGTTAATTTTCTCTTATCATTAACTGCACCCAGTTCAGTCAACAAAGTAAAACCATCATTAATCATTTTTTGGCTAGGTGGTTCAACAAATGGAAAATCGTTAATATCACCCAAGTGTAGGCTTAACATTTTTAAAATCACAGCAGCTAACGAAGTGCGTAAAATTTCAGGTTCAGTAAATTCTGGACGCTTTTCATAATCTTCCCTAGAATAAAGACGAATACAAATTCCAGGTGCAATACGTCCACAACGCCCTTTACGTTGATCGGCACTAGAACGCGAAATTTTTTCAATAGGTAGGCGTTGGACTTTATTACGAATACTATAACGACTGATTCGAGCTAAACCTGTATCAATAACTGCCTTAATTCTAGGAACTGTCAAAGAGGTTTCAGCAACATTAGTGGCTAAGACAATCCGCCGTTGTCTACCGGGATTAAAAACTCGATTTTGTTCAGAAGTAGAGAGGCGAGAATAAAGAGGTATAATTTCAGTATTATAAAGATGATGTTTATGTAAAGCCTTAGCAGTTTCGCGGATGTCACGCTCACCAGATAAAAATATCAAAATATCAGCAAGTCGATCATGTAAATCAATTTCATTAATTGCATCTATAATTCCCTCAATCATTTCCCGATCATCTTCTTCAGCATTTTCAGCAGCCAATGGGCGATAATGAACTTCAACTGGATAAGTACGCCCAGATACTTCAATAATTGGGGCATTATTAAAATGTGCTGAAAATCTCCGAGTGTCGATAGTTGCCGAAGTAATAATTACTTTTAAATCAGGACGTTTCGGCAAAAGCTGTTTCAAATACCCTAATAAAAAATCAATATTTAAACTACGCTCATGAGCTTCATCAAGAATAATGGTATCATAAGCATTTAAAAATCTATCACTTTGAGTTTCCGCTAATAAAATGCCATCAGTCATAAATTTAATATAACTATCAGGACTTAATCTATCACTAAAGCGGACTTTATAACCAACAGCATGTCCAAGTGGACTCTCTAATTCGTTAGCGACACGCATTGCAACAGTTCGAGCTGCGATTCTGCGAGGCTGTGTACAGGCAATCATTCCAGCAATACCACGCCCAATAGACAAACAAATTTTCGGCAACTGAGTAGTTTTACCCGAACCAGTTTCCCCAGCAATAATAACAACTTGATGCTTTGCAATGGTAGCTGCAATCTCTTCTCGCCGCAAACTAACGGGTAATTCATCAGGAAACAGAGGTTTGGGTAAATTAATGGCTCGCTGCTGACGCTTTTGGTTTGTGTTCATAATGTTTTTCCTTGCTTTTGCGCTTTTGCGCTTTTGCGCTCCAGCGCACTATCTTATACACAAGGGCAACCACAAGGGATTGCCCCTACAAACAGTGATGTAGGGGCAATCCCTTGTGGTTGCCCTGAGAGGCGTTTCAGGATTAAACACAATGAAATCAATTAGTTAAAAACTTATGTATAAGAGAGTGCGCTGGAGCATGGGAACGAGAAAAACGAGAAAAAATTAAATAATCCTTTTTAATATTTCTGCATACCGCTCAATTTCTTCCATTGTCCGCATTTCGGTTGCACACACTAATAAACTATTACCCAATTCTGGATAAAATTTATTGAGGCTATATCCGCCTAAAATCTTATGTGCGCTTAATTCATGCAAGACTTCATTTACTGGTTTGTCTAGGCGTAATACTGTTTCATGAAAAAATGGTTCTGGAAAAACCCGTGTCACTCCCTTAATCGCAGTTAATTTTTCGACTAATTTTGTGGTATTGGTGTGACATGCTAGGGCTGTGGTTTCTAAACCTGTTGCTCCTAATAAGGCCATATAAATAGTCGCTGCGGTTACCATTAAACCTTGATTGGTACAAATATTAGATGTGGCTTTTGAGCGGCGAATGTGTTGTTCTCTGGCTTGTAGGGTTAAGGTGTAACCAGTTTTGCCGTCTAAATCAATAGTGCGCCCGATAATTCGTCCAGGCATTTGGCGTATATAGGCTTTTTTGCAGCACATAAAGCCAAAATAAGGACCGCCTCCTGAGAGCGGTATGCCTAAAGGTTGCCCCTCGCCACAAACAATGTCGGCTCCAGTTTCTCCCCAATCAGATGGCGGTGATAGTACTGCTAGACTTAGGGGATTTACAACTGCTATAACTAATAAACCCTCCTTATGAGCCCAATCTGTGAGTTCATCAACTGTTTCTAGATTGCCAAAAAAGTTTGGTTGAGGAATAATTAAGGCGGCACAGTCTTTATCGGCATTGAGATTCTCAATAGATATACAGCCAGTTTCAGCATGATAATCAATTTCAATCAGTGTAATACCTTGATTTTTAACAATTGTATGCACAACTTGTCTATACATGGGATGAACTGTGGTTGGCATTAAAATGCGTTTGGCTTTAGATTTAGTTAGACGAACTGCCATTAATACGGCTTCTGCCAAAGCTGAGGCTCCATCATATAAGGAGGCATTAGAGGCTTCCATTCCGGTTAAATTTGCCATCATAGTTTGATATTCATAGAGCAATTGTAGCGTACCTTGACTAGCTTCAGCTTGATATGGGGTATAAGCAGAATAAAATTCTCCTCGTGTGGCGATTTCCCAAACGGCAGCGGGAATGTGATGCTCATAAGCTCCGGCGCCAATAAAACAAGTTGCGTTACTATTTTGGGCGGCGCGTTCACGCATGAGTTGCCCTATTTCTATTTCAGTTAGGGCTGGTGGGATTTTGTCGAGTTCCTCGCAACGCAAGGCGGCGGGAATTTCATCAAATAATTTGTCGATACTATCCACGCCAATTGTGTTAAGCATGGCAGAAATGTTATCTTGAGTATGAGGAATATAAGGCATTTTGATTAATTGTTAATATAAAAAAATATTTAGATTTATTTATGAATACAAACGCATTTATTATAGAACCGCCACAACCAGCTACTTCAAGTATAATTTGGCTACATGGTTTAGGCGCAAATGGTAAAGATTTTGAACCTTTAGTGCCATTGCTCCCAAATCAGCATACCCGCTTTATATTTCCCCATGCACCAGAGCGTCCAATTACTATCAATGGTGGTATGGTAATGCCGGGCTGGTATGATATTTATGGTTTCGATTCTACAGCGGAACAAGATGCTCAAGGCATACGCGAATCTGAGCAACTTGTTTGCCAGTATATAGCTACAGAAATTGAGCAAGGCATTGATTCAAAATATATTATTTTAGCAGGATTTTCTCAGGGTGGCGCAGTTGCTTTACATACTGGGCTGCGTTATCCAAAAACCCTGGGGGGTATTTTAGCACTTTCTACCTATTTGCCATTATCTTATACTGTTGAGCATGAAATTCATGCTGCTAATCGTAAAATTCCAATTTTTATGGCACATGGAGAATTTGATCCAGTTTTACCATTTGGCTATGCTGAAAAGAGTAGAACTTTATTAGAACAACTTGGTTATAACATCGAATGGCATAGTTATCCAATGCAACATAATATCGCCCCTGAGGAAATTATTGACATTAGTCAATGGTTGAGTTTACAGTTACCATAAATCAATTCCAATCTAAATAGAGCTATATATGAAACCAATTCGCAAAGCCGTTTTCCCTGTCGCTGGTTTAGGCACACGGTTTTTACCTGCAACCAAAGCCAGCCCCAAGGAAATGCTACCTATTGTAGATAAACCTTTAATTCAATATGCTGCTGAAGAGGCGGTTGCTGCTGGTATTGAACAACTGATTTTTGTTACCAGCTCTGCTAAAGGAGCTATAGAAGATCATTTTGATAAAAATCAGGCATTAGAAGATGAATTAGAACAGCGTGGCAAATATGATTTACTTGAAAAGGCACAAAACATTGTACCTAAAGGCGTATCATGTAGTTATATCCGTCAACCAGAGGCATTAGGTTTAGGACATGCAGTTCTATGTGCTAAGCCAATTGTGGGTGATGAACCTTTTGCTGTTATTTTAGCCGATGATTTAATTGATGGTTATGAACAGCCATGTTTAGGACAAATGATTAAGATTTTTGAAAAACAAGAATCTAGTGTGCTTGCTGTTGAAAAAATTAATCCTGCTGAAAGTGACAAATATGGCATTATCGAATCTGAACAGCTTTATGATGGTGTATCAAAACTTAAAAATATTATCGAAAAACCGGCACCTGATAAAGCACCATCAACGCTTGCTGTTGTTGGGCGGTATTTGTTCACGCCAACGATTTTTAAGCATTTGGAAAAAATAGGCAAAGGTGCGGGGGGAGAAATTCAACTAACTGATGCTATTGCTAGATTATTAGCCGAAGAGGCTGTTTTAGCTTGTGAATTCAAAGGGATACGTTATGATTGTGGCGATAAACTTGGTTATTTAATTGCAACGATTGATTATGCTTTAGAACATCCAAATTTGCGAGAAGCTTTTAAGGCGCATTTGCGAGAGATTTGTAATCGACATTGTATTTAGTGTTGTCTGAACTGTGATTTTTGTGATGAATTGATTAACTTTGATTTCAAAAATCACATCAATCACATTAATCAAAGAAATCACAGTTCAGACAACATTGTCTGAACTGTGATTTTTGTGATGAATTGATTAATTTTGATTTCAAAAATCACATCAATCACATCAATCAAAGAAATCACAGTTCAGACAACATTGTCTGAA
>JALWSU010000112.1 GCA_026993485.1 Thiotrichaceae bacterium
AAAAGATCGCTTAGAACATAATCGCTTGTTATTTATTCGGCAGCCAAATAATCTCAATTCGGTTTTGTTCCATATTTATAGCCGAGTTTTAGAATCTTTTGTCGAAAAAGTGCCAAATAGTCCTTACTCGCAATTAGAGCATCTCCTCGCTACTAGCTTTTATCATATTATTCAGGAAACTTTTGCTAATTCTCAGAAATCTGGAAGTATTTTTGATTATTTCCGCAAGGTGACTGATAAGGATAGATTTTTATTAAAAGTTCTCTCAGAGAATCCGCTGAATATTTATGAAAAATTAGGCGAAGAGGGGGCGCGTAATAAGCGTGAATATTGGCAACGTATTGAAGTAGTTCTGGAAAATTGGTGGAAACGCCATTATGGCGATGCTGGTTATTCATCCGCAATTTTAAAGGGGATTATTAAATTTTGTAGTTATTCTGATCCTAATAAAAAGAAATTGGTGGGTAAATGGCTATCGGGTAATGAACTAGAAGAGCATGAATCTAAAAGTATCGGTTTAAAGAGTTGGAAAGAAGAGGGGAGTAAGGAAACTTTTTCATTGGATGCCATGAGAGTTTTTGGTAAGTTGTCCATAATGGATGAGCCTTTGATTATTATATTTGATCAACTTGAAGGTTTGGGGCTTGAATATAATAAGCCCTTGCTACAAAGCTTTGGTGATGCGATTAAGGAATTGTTTACTTATGTTCCTAATAGTTTGATAATCCTGAATTTATTTGAAAATAGATGGGAATATTTTAAGGATTTTTTTGATAATTCGGTTATCGGCAGACTGTCTCAATGTCAAATTATCCTCAAAAAGCCTACTAATGAGCAATTAAAAAAGATATTAATCCTGAAAGGGCAGGCGCATGGGGTTAATATAGAAGAACTATTTGCTGATGAAGATGTGGAGGATATTTTAAATCAGAGTTCGATTAGAGAAGTCTTAAATCGGGCTTCACATTATTACCGCTTTAGAACTCAAGGAGTTCCCTTACCCGCAGTTCGCAAGGTTAAAAGTTTTGAAGAAGATGTTAAAGAGCAGTTGGCATCGATAAAAAATCAACTAAATGTCTCAAATTTTGAATCGGAAGTTTTTAGCGTACTTAAAACTATTTTGAGTGAAATTGAAGGCTTGAAACAAAATGTTGTTGGAAAAATGGCAAAGCTACCAACTGAAACGCCGCCAGAAGTTCCGACAAAAGCGACAAAATTACCACCGCCAGTGGTGCTTGAAGATAAAACTCCTTTGGTGAGTAGTCTGATTATAGACTATATAGATAGAGAAAAAGCTCTATTGGAACAGGATTATGACAATAAACTGGTTGTGATTAGTGATAGTGATGATATTGGTAAAGTCTTCGCCGTGACTGAGGCTTTTAATAGTTATTTGAAAAATATAGAAATTGATCGCTTAAAGTTAGGTAAAAGAAAATTACCCGAACATTATTTAATTAAAACTCGGAAACAATCATTTGTCGTCGGATTTGTACATAGTAGCGAAATGGGATTTGCTGCTAGGATTAAGAATTTTAATGAACTAGTGATTAAATATCCCAAGATACACTTTAGCTTGTTTCGAGATGTTAGAGAAACTACAATTAAGGGGAAAGTGGGCAGGGCAGAAATAGAAAAATTGAAACAGGCAGTAAATGGTAACTTTATCTATATGGATAAAGATGACAGAATCACTTTTGAAGTGATTTATAAGCTTATTGTTGATATTCAAAATCGAGATTTTGAAGTGGATTTAGAAGCCGCTCTGAAAACCTTAATCTCTTTGATGAGTCATCATTGGTTGGTTAGGATGTTTAAATGACTGATGTTATGTTCTGAGG
>JALWSU010000113.1 GCA_026993485.1 Thiotrichaceae bacterium
GAATAGAAGCTTTTTTCTTTCATAATGATTCATCCAGCGATAATATATAGCGTTACCCGATTTAGTTAAGTACAAACCTGACAGGTTTTAAAAACCTGTTAATATTTCTCCTTACGTCGAAATGACAAACTAAACAAATATATATATTAATTAAATCAAAATTATTTGTTTCGCTGCTTTTTACGCCATTCCCAAGGTTTTTGCTGAGAACCAGATTCTGACCAAATACCTAATTTAGCCAATTTTGCCTGATTTTCAGCAATTTTATATTCTGGCTTCTTACAATAAGCATCATAAACCGCTGCTTGTCCAGCTTTAACCTGTGCCAAATTTAAATTTACTTCACCATTATAGACTTCTCCCACAACTCGCCCATATCGATCTTTATTAATCTCAACCAAGCGTACTGTTTCACCTGTAATTGAACGCAAATAATCGCGGGCTTGATAACCCCAAGGTTTTTGTCTTATTTCTGGAGTATCAATACAATACAAACGCACTTTAGTTTTTTCAGATTTTCCAGGACATTGCAAAGTCATGGTATCGCCATCATAAATTTTTAGCACTTTACACTCATCAGGCGCAGTCGGAGACAAAACATTTTTTAGCCAATCCTGATTGACGAATAATGAAGCAACTGCGATGATGATTATCACAATCAATGGATACTTTTGCTTATGCAAACGTTTTACTAAACCGATTAATGACTTTATTTGTTTATCATTCATTTTTTTATTTTAAATTATATGCAACCCTATTTAAACTTAATACAAGACATTATAAATAATGGCCACCAAAAAGGCGATAGAACTGGAACTGGCACACTATCAGTTTTTGGTCGGCAATTACATTTTAACCTCAACAAAGGATTCCCTTTATTAACAACCAAAAAATTGCATATTCGTAGCATTATTTATGAACTCTTATGGTTTTTAAATGGTGATACAAATATCAAATACTTAAATGATAACAATGTTCATATTTGGGATTCGTGGGCGAATGAACAGGGGGAATTAGGCCCGATTTATGGTTACCAATGGCGATCTTGGCCAACACCAGATGGTAAATCAATTGACCAAATCAGCAACGTGATTACAGAAATTAAACAAAATCCTAATTCAAGACGACTGATTGTCTCAGCTTGGAATGTTGGCTTTATTGATAAAATGGCTCTTCCACCTTGCCATCTCCTATTTCAATTTTATGTCGCAAATGGCAAGCTATCTTGTCAACTTTATCAAAGATCATGCGATGTTTTTATCGGAATGCCTTTTAATATCGCAAGCTATGCCCTATTAACGCATTTAGTAGCGGAACAATGTAATCTTTCTGTAGGAGAATTTGTCTGGACAGGTGGCGATGTTCACCTTTATTTAAACCATTTGCAACAAGCTCATTTACAATTAACACGGCAACCCTATTCTCTGCCTCAATTAAAAATCAAGCGCAAAGCTGATTCTATTTTTACCTATAAATTTGAAGATTTTGAAATTCTGAACTATCAAGCTCATCCACATATAAAAGCTGTGGTAGCAGTTTAATAACCGAAAAAATTCAAACCTAACTTTCCTCCAACTTGCCCACCAAAAAAAAAGCGAACTCCGCATTAGCGCAGTTCGCTTTTTTTCTTATAACTAATTCCAACCGCCGACATTGGCAAGAGATTTTCAGATAAGCAGCTTACCACCTGAAATAGACTTTATTAAGTATCAACCGCCGACATTGGCGATAGCTCTTCAGAGCTGATTTTAAATATACAGAATCACTATTTCAAATGTATCAACCGCCAACATTGGCGAAAGCTAGCTCTCCGGAGTCAGGATATAGTCAATAGTCTGAAC
>JALWSU010000114.1 GCA_026993485.1 Thiotrichaceae bacterium
TCAAAAACCTGGCAGGTTTATTCAAACCAAACCTGGCAGGTTTATTCAAACCAAACCTGCCAGGTTTTAAAAACCGGATCTAAGGTTTTTCAGTAATTCCAATAAAAAATCCCAAACTTTACCAACAGTTCCAATAAGCAATTTTTCATCAGGAGAATGAGCATATTTAATCGTTGGACCAATCGAAATCATATCCAACTTAGCTGAACTCTTTTCGGCAATAATCCCACATTCTAAGCCAGCATGAATTACATCTATAATCGGTTGTTTCCTAAACATTTGCTCATAAATTTTACAGCTTATCGCCAGTAAAGGAGAATCCATTTGCGGTTGCCAAGCAGCATAGCGATTATCACTATAAACTATACAGCCAGCTAATCTTGCTATTGCTTCAATTCGTTGAGTTAAGAATTCAAGTTTAGATTCTACGGCACTGCGCTGACTGGTTAAAATTTTTAAATTATTGCCTTGAATGCGGATTGAAGCAAGATTATTTGAAGTTTCCACTAAGCTAGCAATATTTTGGCTAGACAACGTAGCTACTCCATGCGGTAACGCTATAAGCAGATCAATAACTGTATCAGTATTAGTAATTGCTTGCATGGAATTATCATCATTATTCTCAATCTTAAGAAATAAGTACGGATCGGTTTGTTGGTATTCTGCCTTCAAGCTTTCTTCCATTTTCCTAAGTGTAGCTTTAATTTTCTCAATTTCAGATTGTGGAATAAATACTATGGCTTTAGCATCTCTGGGAATGGCATTATGGGCAGTACCACCAGTGAAATTGACTAATCGAATTTCGGTTTGTTGTCTTATAAAATTCAATGTTTGGGCTAACACTTTGATAGCATTAGCTCTTTCAGCATGAATTTCTATTCCTGAATGTCCACCTGTCATGCCACCAGCTTTAATTGTCACTAATTGGTAATTACTAGGAATTCTCGCCCATTCAATTGGTAGCGCAATATTAGTATTGCAGCCTCCAGCACAGCCTATGGTTAAATAGCCCTCTTGTTCAGAATCAATATTAATTAAGATACGCCCATCGAAAAATCCTGGTTTTATAGCACTAGCTCCGTGTAATCCAGTTTCCTCGTCGATAGTGAAAAGCAGTTCCAATGGCGGATGAGGTATGTTGTTATCCATTGCTATTGTCATCGCCATAGCAATTGCGATTCCATTATCAGCACCCAAGGTAGTTTTATCAGCTCGAAGCCAATCACCATCAACAATCATTTTTATAGGATCTTTCCGAAAATCATGAGTAGAATCAGGCTTCTTTTCACATACCATATCTAAATGCCCTTGAAGAATTACAATTGGGGCATTTTCATAACCATTTGAGGCAGGTACTTTGATTAAAAGGTTTTGCACCGAATCGGTTTTGATAGCAAAATTGTTTTGTTTTGCCCAGTTTATTAGCCATTGACAAATGGCTTGCTCATGTCCAGATTCACGCGGAATTTGATTGATTTGTTCAAACCAGTTTAAAATTTCGTTAGTTTTTTGGTGGTTAAATATCATAACTATACGTTTTAAGCCAAATCGATAGGAAACGCCAACACTTTATTAATATGAGAAGCACCACTTATTAACATTAACAACCTATCCAAACCCAGCGCCACGCCAGCACAATCTGGCAATCCAGACTCCAAAGCAGCTAAAAAACGTTCATCTAGTGGATAAATTGGCAAATTCAAAGCGCGTCTTTTAGCTAAATCTTGTTCAAAACGTTGGCCTTGTTCGACAAAATCAGTCAGCTCATAAAAACCATTAGCTAATTCAATACCATGCATATAAACTTCAAAGCGTTCAGCAAGTTCTGGATTATCTAAGCGTTTTCTTGCCAAAGCTGCTTGAGTCGCTGGAAAATCTTTAATTACTGTTAGGCGAGTTAGATTAGGTTCAATCTGGTGAGAAAAAATTAATTGTAAGCAAGCATCACGATCTAAATCTTTCAATCCAAATTGACTAGTATAACTTTGTAAATTAGACAATGAACTATATATAGGATGCAAACCAGTATATTGTTCAAACGCAGCACAATAAGTCATAATTTCAGCAGGTGGACAACCTAATAGCGTATGTAATAATTGAATAACCTCCTTAATTAAATCATTTTGATTAAAACCAGGGCGATACCATTCCAAGAGGGAAAATTCAGGATTATGCCAACGCCCAGCTTCTTCGTTACGAAAAACTTTGGCAATTTGAAAAATAGCACCACTGCCAGCAGCTAAGAGTCGTTTCATCGCTAGTTCTGGCGAAGTGTGTAAAAACAAACGCTTAGGATTGGGTCCATGATATTCGCTGCAAAATGGTTCAATATGTGGATCAGGCATACAAGCTGCTGAAAAGATAGGAGTTTCAACCTCTAAAACTTCACGCTCAGCAAAGAACTGGCGAATTTGCTTATATAAAGATGCACGTAGGCGTAAAATATCAAAATGGGCGGAAGGTTGCCAACTTATCATTTTTAGTACTTAGAATCATTTTTAATACTTGGACTCTAAAGCTAAAGCTTTAGACTCCAATCTATAAAAAACTTCAGAACCTAAATCATCAATCCCAATTCAACTGACTACCAGTTTGATACTCTCTAACCCGCCCCTCAAAAAAATTAGTTTCATGATTCAACTCATACTCACTAATCCAAGGCATAGGATGGGTTTTGATCCCAAACAACGGCTTTAAGCCTAAGTTGCGACAAGCATTATCAGCAACGAATTTAGCATATTCAATATAAGTTTGCACCGACAAACCCAAAATACCACCATCAGGCATTACTGCATGGGCATGGGCTACTTCTAACTTCAGCCCTTCATTAATTAAAGCTAAAGCCTTATCCTGCATCTTCGCATCCCAAATATCAGGATATTCACGAGCTATCTGGCGGATTAACCAAGCACCATTATCAGCGTGCTGCACTTCATCTCTCCAAATATAACTATATTGTTGGGCAGTATTCCTCAACTTACCTTTTCTAGCCAAAGCAAATATCTGGGCAAATCCCAATGGAAAGAACATATATTCAAACACATAATAACTGATTAAATCCTCCAACAATGCCCGAACAGCTTCTAGAGAACCAATAGGAGCATCACAATTAACCACATTATTAGTAAAATCCAAATTCCAATTCACCTTTTTAACTAAATCAGGTAAATCTTGATACAAATTATAAATCTTACCCTGTCCTTTCTCATCCAGTCCAAACGACTCTAAAATAAACAAATACGACTCAACATGATTCGCCTCCTCAGCCATTACCCAACGCAAATATTGGCGCATCTCATTAGCAGTAATATGCTGGAATATCGCATTAACTAAATTATCAGGAACTAAATTATCACCAGCAGTAAGGTAAGAAATATTAGTTTTAAACAACCACTCCTCAGCTTCAGTTAAGGCTCCAGTATTCCACTGAAGCTTATCCTCACCCATTGGAATCTCATTCGGAGTCCAAAAATTCTTTCTAGCATTTAAAAACCGCTCCCTTACATCATGATACTTAACTGGAATCGGTTGGCGTAAATCATAACCAGAACCACCAACGATTTTAATTTGATCTGCACTAGGGCGTTTATGCCCAATAGTAATAGGATTAAGACTACTTGCTATCATTTACTTATTTTTACTCCTATCTGTTCTTAATTTTATTGACAAGCTTCACAGCTTACATCATCTATATTGCATTGTGTAATCGGTGTAATCGGTGTAATCGTGCTTTTAGCTACATGAGTTGCTCCCATAGCGCGTAAATAATAAGTAGTTTTTAAACCACGTTTCCACGCCAACTTATAAAGACTATCAAGTTTACGCCCTGATGGCTCAAGGAGATACAAATTCAGCGATTGCGCTTGATCTATCCACTTCTGCCGCCGTGATGCTGCCTCAATTAACCAACTTGAATCAATCTCAAACGCTGTTGCATAAATTGCCTTTAAATTCTCAGGAATCCGATTAATAGCTTTAAGCCTCCCATCATAGAATTTTAAGTCATTCAGCATCACTTCATCCCAAAGGTCTAAATTCTTTAGGTCCTCGATTAGATAAGGATTTATCATGGTAAACTCACCTGATAAATTTGATTTGACGAATAGATTTTGATATGTCGGTTCTATGGATTGACTAACTCCACATATCAGGGATATGGTCGCCGTCGGTGCGATAGCCATAGTATTCGAGTTACGCATTCCGAATTGTTTAACTCGTTCACGCAAGCTATCCCAATCTAGGGTTGACTTAGTGTCAACTTCTAAATACTCCCCCCGTTCATTTCGAGCCTCAGCTAACAATTTAATACTATCAATCGGCAAAATCCCTTGATGCCAAAACGAACCCTCAAAACTTTGATACTTGCCACGCTCTTGAGCTAAATCGCAAGAGGCACTAATAGCAAAATAGCTAACCAATTCCTGAATCTTATCAGCAAATTCCACTGCTTCCTGACTCGCATAAGGCAACCCCAATTTATACAAAGCATCTTGGAACCCCATGATACCTAAACCAACTGGACGATGGCATTGATTAGCACGTTTAGCAGCATCAACAGCATAAAAATTAACATCAATAACATTATCCAAAGCTCGCATAGCAACATTAACCGTTATCTTTAACTTCTCAACATCAACCTTGCCACCACTAATATGGTTAGGTAAGTTAATACTAGCCAAATTACAAACACCTATCTCTTCACCAGCTTTAGTATTCAGCGTGATTTCGGTGTTTTTAGTGATTAAACCATTAACTGTCCACGCATGAGTTTCAGAATCAACGGTAAGACAATACGCATCTTCATTGGGTAATTCAGTGAGTCCCGTAAAAGTAGTATATAGCTTTTGTGTATAGCCTTCTTTTTTTATATTTTCCAAATACTGGCGCGCTACTTTAGAGTTCTTAGTAGCACCCAAATGCGTAACACTTTCCGCAATTTTACAAGCTTGAATAGAAGTTATCAATAACCTATACATTGGCTTACATAAATAATCTTTAACACTACCACGTCCATCTGGCAATGGTTTTAATTCATAGTCACGCATTTTATTAATAGAGCTTTTAACACCAAAATTAGCCCACAATATTTGTAATTCTCGAATAAACACTAAATCTTTAGAAGAAATTACTAAGCTAGTTACTTCCTTAGATGCTTGAATATGCCCATCAGTTTGATAAAGCCCTCGCAAATACTCTGCTACAGTTTCACGAGTGCCTTGCCAAATTAACTGCGGCACCCGCGTTTTCGTTTTTTTAGTCATTCCATTCGCTTCTATTAAACGATACAATGGAGCTGAGTTTAATCTAGCTTTTTTTTGTTTTGGATAAAAGCAGAATTCAGGAGTATTAGTAGAGCTAGTATTTAATGCAGTGTTACTATCCAATAAATAATGTATCTTTTGTGTTACTTCTTCGATACAACCAAAATCATGTTCCCATAAATCGACACAAACTTGATGCTTACCAAAAGTACCATCTCCTGCAATTAATCCCATAATATATGCTAGTTCAGGGTTATGCTTACTTCCCCATAATCCTTCTAATTGCTGGATAAGTAATTTTTCTCCTACAACAAGATTTTGTGCTTCCACCCAACCTTTATCTTTCACCCATACCTTATGATCAGGTGTCACCTTGTGTGTGTAACCTTCTTTGGTCTCAATCTGCACCATAGGTGCATTAGGTCGAGGTAAGAACATTTCAGAAGCATTATTAATTCCATTTAAACCAACTACTTTATTTTTCCCACCTTGTTGAAACAGTTCACCAATAGTTATTAAGCCACGATCAGTAACTACCCGCTGATCAGCAGCTATACAACACAAATTAGAACTATGTACAACACCATCATGCTGCTGAGGATTACGGAGATTACACGCATCCTTAAAAGTCAACCAAGGACTACCAGTCTCAAACAACATCGTCAACATTTTACGCCACAACTCCACTGCTGACACTTGCTTCCAAATTCTTAACTTGCCCTGCTGAGCTTGTTGTTCATACTCAGCATAACGCTCAGAAAACGCCTTACCATATAAATCATGTAACTCAGGAACTTCATCAGGTGAAAATAACGTCCAAGTTCTATCTTCATGGACTCGAAACATAAACTCATCAGGTATCCAATTAGCAGTATTCATATCATGGGTACGCCGCCGCTCATCACCAGTATTCTTACGCAGCTCTAAAAACTCCTCTATATCAATATGCCAAGTCTCTAAATAAGCACAACCAGCACCACGCCTTTTAGAAGATTGATTACAAGCCACCAGCGTATCATTAGCCACTTTTAAAAATGGCACTACTCCTTGAGACTTACCATTAGTTCCTCTAATATAAGCTCCCATACCACGAACTGGAGTCCAATCATTACCTAATCCACCAGCATGTTTAGACAACAATGCATCATCCTTAAGCGCATCATAAATACCAGCTAAATCATCAGGCACAGTAGTTAAAAAACAACTAGACAATTGAGGGCGTAAAGTCCCAGAATTAAACAGCGTTGGCGTACTACACATAAAATCAAAATTGGATAACGCCTGATAAAACTCAATCGCTTGTTCATCACGATTCGTCTCTTTTAAGCTAATACCCATAGCAACCCGCATAAAAAACGCTTGAGGCATCTCAAGACGTACACCATTACAATGCAAGAAGTAACGATCATATAAAGTTTGTAAGCCTAAGTAAGTAAAGTTTTTATCCCTTTCAGGTATTAAAGCTTGCCCTAACCTATCTAAATCAAATTGATTCAACTCAGGAGTAAGTAATTGATGCTTAATTCCAGCGTTTATATATAATTTAAAATATTCTTGGTAATTAGCATCACTTTCCAACACCCCCACAAATTCAAACGCCTCAGCACGCAACCTATTTAATAACAACCTTGCAGCCACATAAGTGTAATTGGGTTCAGACTCAATTAAGGTACGAGTACATAAAATCATTGCCTGATTCAAATCAGTCTCTGAAATACCATCAAAGATATTCTTTATGACTTCATCAAACAACAGCTCAGGATTAACATCATCTAATCCCATACAAGCCGCAACTATTTCAGCTTTTAGATTATTCTCATCTAATGGATAACGCTCACCTTGTTTATCAGTAATAGTTATCGGAGTCGCATCTTGTTGTATAGAGCGTAAATGAGCATGCTCTTCACGATAAAGCACATAAGCACGAGCAACCTTATGAAAACCAGCCCGCATTAAAGCTAATTCTACTTGATCTTGAATATCTTCAATAGGAATAGTGGTTTTATCACCCTTATAGCGACTAATCGCACTAATCACCTGAGTAGTTAGCGATTGAATTGTAGTTTGAATCCGATTTGATGCTGTAGCTGCTTTGCCCTCGACGGCTATAAAAGCCTTGTTCATGGCTGCTGCGATTTTGTTAGCATCAAAATTGCTCAATTGCCTATTGCGCTTAATTACATAATATTGATTTTGGTGATCCCATTCAGGTTCTGGGTAAAATTTGGATAGCATATTATTACTTGTGTTATTAATATTCTAAATCAAAACCTGATAATGATACATTAACT
>JALWSU010000115.1 GCA_026993485.1 Thiotrichaceae bacterium
ATTTCTTCATCTGTTGTTGCTATTTTAATCATTTCACTTCCATAGACACTTAACGCCTAGCATCACCGGCTGCCAAAAGTGGTGTGGCTGTAGCGCAGCGAAAGCCGCGCCACTTTTGGCAGTCCGAGTGTATGCTTTTGTTAGGCTTTTTTACAGCCAGTATTTGGGATAGCTTCGCTCCTTGGAAATATTATTGTACAACAAAGCTACAAGAACCAATAGAATAGCACCTATCAATGTTGGGGTTAACAGAAATTCCCAGTTTGCGCCAACTAAAAATACGATAAATGGATTTGAGCCGGCAGGAGGATGTGGAACTCTTAGCAACTGCATAACTGAGAGCGCTGTTGCTAAAGCAAGAGCCATGCTCCACCAATCTGGACTTACAAAATGCAAGAATACTAAACCAGCAAGGGTTGATACAAAATGGCCTCCAATTACGTTGCGTGGCTGGGCAAATGGAGTATCTGGTAGGATGAACAGAACGAATATAGATGCACCAAAAGAGCCTAAAACTAACGGTTGTTTGGTATAGAAAGCCAAAAAACCAACTACACCGGCCGCTAAGAACGCCCCAAGCCAAATAAAACCGACCTGCCTAAGAGGTGGTGATGGTGGTAATGGCGCTGATAAACCTTTGAATTTTTGAAAATATGACATGATATTTCTCCTATAAATAAAACAAACGATTGGTTGGGATAAATGACAAATATTTTAAGATAATAAGTTGATAATTGCCCTATTTTGAATCTTGAAAGCATCAGAATTGCCATATAATCGCATTAACATGATGCTCCCTTGTGTTGCTGATACAATTTGCATTGCTTTTTCCTTGGCCTGTTCTTCTCCTATTTCAGGTTCTAATATTTGAGAAATTGCATTTTCCCAATTCTGAAAATACTTGACGATTTCATCTTTTAGCAAAGGGATGTTATTAGATATTTCCAAAGCAAAATTACCTAATAGGCATCCGCCCTCACTATTCATAAAATAGTCTTCAACTTTTCCTGTAAAAAGACTTAATTTTTCTTTAGAAGTTAACTGATTTGAATAAGCTATGGAGAATATTTCTCTATTGAAGTATTCATGAATATATTTCAAACACTCTAGGGCTAATTCTTCTTTGCTTTTAAAATGGTGATAAATGCTACCTTTGATTAACCCACATGCTTCACCAATTGCTGCCATTGTCGTGCTGTAGTAGCCATGCACTTTGAACAAATTAATGCTCTTTTGAATTATTGATTCTCTATCTGTCTTTATTACAGGCATAATACATTCCAAACGGTAGTTTGGTAAACTATAACTGATTGAGATGATTTTGTGAAGCCTAACGCCGGGGATAAACAGCAAACCAACCTTGCAGAGCGATAGCGGCGCAAGGTTGGTTTGTCTGTTTGATACCATTGTTATAGTAGGGTTTGTTAAATGTGATTACTTTACCGCTTACCCGATACGATTACAACCCCGATGATAAACAAAACCCGGTTAAGTGGCTTGTGCAGGTTTGGCTTGTGTTGACTGGAAAGCTGACATTGCTTGTATGAACTAGCTGAGTGTTTGCGGTTTCATCAGGCTTTTAGGTTGAAATGCCCGTGAACAGGGGCTTGTATTAACTGGATATTTGTAATGGTGATGCGGAATTGCCCGGCTGCTTGTTGTGCCTGATGCCATAGGGTTTTTACTATCTGAAACCCGGATTGAACAAAGCCCGGTTAAGTGGTTTGTGCGGTTTTGCTTGTTTTGCCTGGAAACCTGACATCGCTTGTATTGGCTTACGGTGTGTTTGGGTTTTGTTGAGCTTTGATACTGAGTTGCCCCTGAGCAGGTGTTTGTGC
>JALWSU010000116.1 GCA_026993485.1 Thiotrichaceae bacterium
ACCAAACAATCATGAGCAATATGGCAATAAGCCATAATCCAATTATCATTTCCAATGCGCGTTACGCCACCACCTTGTTGCGTTCCTCGATTTAAAGTACAATATTCGCGGATTTCATTACGATCTCCAATTTCCAAAGCACTGTCTCTATCTACTTTTGCCTCAAACTTCTTATCTTGAGGTATTTCTCCAATAGAAGCAAATTGATAGATTTTATTCTCGCGCCCAATCCGCGTAGGGCCTTTAATAACAACATGAGAACCTATCCAAGTACCAGCAGCAATTTGTACATTTGGCCCAATAACCGAATAAGGACCAACAGTAACATCGCTATCTAATTCCGCTTGGGGATCAATTAAGGCATGTTTATCAATCAATTTTGAATATCCCTTTTCATGCACATTAATTCAGCACTAGCTACTAACTTACCATCAACTTTAGTAGTAGCTGCGTACTTCCACACGCCACGAGTAGTGCGTAGCAATTTAACTTCAATTAATAACTGATCTCCTGGCTCAACAGGTTGTTTAAAGCGAGCTTTATCTACTCCAACTAAATAATAAAGTGAATCATCTTCAGGTTCGGCATTTGCAGTTTTAAAGGACAAAATACCAGTCGCTTGAGCCATAGCTTCAATCAACAAAACCCCTGGCATTATCGGACGATGTGGAAAATGACCTTGAAAAAATGGCTCATTATATGTCACATTTTTAATCGCAACCAACGATTCACCCACCGTATAATCAAGCACTCTGTCGATTAATAAAAACGGATAACGGTGATGAAGATGCTCAAAAATTTGATAGATATCCATGCTATTCATGATGTGTGATTAATTTCCTGGTTTTTTTCTAAAATTTGTAAGCGTCGTTCCATTTGCTCAAGATGCTTAAATCTATGATAATTTCGACGCCACTTTCTATTTGGTTCTATCGGTGTACCAGAAGAATAAACGCCTGGTTCAAGAATTGATTGCAAAACAATAGAGCCTCCGGTTACATGCACATGATCCACCAACTCCAGATGACCAGAAATGCCAACCCCGCCAGCAATCAAGCAATAACTACCAATATGAGTACTACCAGCAATGCCTACACAACCAGCTATTGCTGTATGTTCACCAATATGGACATTATGTGCGATTTGAATTTGATTATCCAGCCTTGCACCTTGACCAATAATAGTATCTTCCAAAGCACCTTTATCTATGGTTGTGTTCGCACCAATTTCGACATCATTACCAATCAGAACCCCGCCGAGCTGTGGCACTTTTACCCATTTTCCAGCATCATTAGCATTACCAAAACCATCTGCTCCAATTACAGTACCCGGATGAACAATCACACGATCCCCAAGCCGAGTACCAGTACATAAAGTAACATTAGCCATCACTTGACAGTCGTTGCCAATTTTAACACCTTTACCAATCACACAACCTGGACCAATAAAAACCCCACTAGCAATCTGTGCGCCAGCTTCAATGACAGCATGTGGCGCAACCGAAACACTAGCATCCAAAACCGCTTCGGGACTAACCCAAGCTGTTGGATGTATGCCCGCAGGCTGAGGAGTAGCTGGATTGAATAAAGTAGCTGCGCGTGCATAACCTAAATAAGGATTATCCATCACCAACATCGGCACTTTACAAAAACGCCGATCTTTGTCTGCCAAAATGATAGCTGCCGCCTGAGTTTTAAGTAATTCTTCACGATATTTGCGATTTGAAAAAAAACTCACTTCTTGCTTACCAGCACCGCTTAAAGTAGCAACACCAGTTATCAGCAAATCATCAGGGGCATTTCCCTCAATTTTGGCACCAATATGAGTAGCCAATTCAGATAGGCTTAGAGATACTTGCTTCATCAATTATCTATCTTGCTCGGTTCTTCTTGCGAAGACTTTTTAAGACTTTATTCGTTATATCAATGCGTTTACCAGCCCAGATTACCCCATCACTAAGGATTAAATCATAATGCTCTCGTCTAGCTAGTTCTTTAATCACTTCACTAATGATTTTTTGAATTTTATTCAGTTCCTCATTACGGCGAAAATTATAATCCTCCCGAAATTCTTCCTGTTTGCGTTTTAACTCACGCTGTTGATCTCTAATTTTAAGCGTGAGTTTACGCAATTCTGGCTCACTCATAATCGCCGCATTTTTAGCGCGACGTTCTTCCAACTTTTTGAGCCTTTTGCTATCGCGCACCAATCTCCGCTGTCTAGGTGCAAATTCCCGTTCGAGACGCTTGTTTGCTTTTTCTACTTGAGGTGCTTTATCCATCACCTTGAGAGCATTGACAAACCCAATCTTCAGTTCGGCTGCCACTTGAGGAGACATTGCACTTAAAACCAGTGCCATTATGAGATAAAAATAATGCTTTTTTAATATAAACATAAATATACCCTCTTTTAAATATACCCTATTTTAGTTAGTTAATTAGTTACTATCCTACCCACGCTGGAGCGTCACTGCTATTAAGGATTATTTTGGAGTCCAAAGCTTTAGCTTTGGTGCGACCAGCCAAAGCTAAAGCTTTGGACTCCAAGTATAAAAAAGCTTAACTTAATGGTAGTGACGCTGGAGGGTGGGAACGATAGTGCGTAACATCAGTTAGTTATTAAAGGTTGTACCAATAGTGAATTGAAACATTTCGATTCTATCACCTTCCATTTTCTTAATAGGTTTAGCTAAACTAAAACTTAAGACACCTAAAGGCGATAACCAAATTGCAGAGATTCCAGTTGAATAACGTAGCATCGAATTATCAAAATTTTCATGAAGCCCATATACGTTTCCAACATCGACAAATACTGACAATCTAAATGTATTACTTTTTTTAACAAATGGCACGGGTAAAATCAGTTCCATATTGCCAACCACTTTTAAATTGCCCCCAAAAGGTAAACCATTAGAGTCCAAAGGCCCTAAAGTATTTTCTCTGAAACCGCGTACTGTACGTGGCCCGCCAGCCGTATAATTCTCAAAAAATGGTAAGTAATTATTCTCCCCATATCCATCCCCATAACCAAGTTGACCTTTAAGTAAAAAGACATAATCTTCAGCCAATGGGTACAACCACTGGTGACGAGTATTGATTTTATAATATTTCAGATCACTGATTGGTAAAGCAACTTCCGCACTAATACTGTGTAACATACCTCTATCAGGGAATAAGGCACGATTACGACTATCATATCTCCAACTACTAGTTAGACGATAAGAATTGTAAGTATCCCCATTTGCATTAATAAAATCAAATACTTCTTTTGCACTAGCGTCTGTTGTATTCAATATGGTACGATCTACATCCATTCCAAAATTAACACGATTAAATTCCGTTAAAGGCAATCCATAATTAATACCCATTCCATACGCATCAGTGGTATAACGACTTAAATTCGCTTGGGCAGCATCAGTTTGACGGTAAAATAGATTAAAACCACGACTGACACCATCTATTGTTGTATAAGGATTGAAATAGGAAAAACGATAAATAGTATTAATTCTACTGTTATTGAAAGTTAATGCAACACGTTTACCAGAACCCAAAAAATTTTCTTGAGTGATACTAGCATTAAATACTATCCCTTCTGTTTGTGCAAAACCAATACTCGCCATTAAATTACCAGAAGCTCTTTCCACAACACTATAATTAACATCAACCTGATCATTAGTATTCGGAACTCGTGGCGTTTCAACAGTAACAGTTTCAAAAAATCCCAAACGTTCTAAGCGAGTCAATGAACGCTTCACTTGACTGGTAGAAATCCAGCCACCTTCCATTTGACGCATTTCGCGGCGTAGCACTTCATCACGGGTTTTAGTATTACCAAAGAAATTGATTCTTCGCACATAAATCATTTGCCCTGGATCAATAAAAAAACTTAAAGCAACCGTTTTTTTCTGAGTGTTAATTTCAGGTATCGCATTAATATTGGCAAAATAATAACCTTTATCACCAATCCTCTGAATAATAGCTTCCCTACTTTTACTGATTTTTTTACGCGAAAAAACCTCACCAGGTTTTATCGTTATTAGTTTCAATAATTCAGCTTTAGGTACAATCGGATGGCCAGCGATTTTTATATCAGAAATCGTGTATTTATCCCCCTCAGTGAGATTAATGGTGATATATACTGACTTCTTATCAGGAGTAATAGAAACTTGGGTTGAATCAAGATTAAATTTTATATAACCACGATCTAAATAATAAGATCGTATTGATTCTAAATCTGCTGAAAGTTGCAAGGATGAATATTGATCACTTTTACTAAAGAATGAAAACCAGCCGCCAGTATTTAATTTCATTTCATCCAGTAACACACTATCTGGAATCGTTTTATTGCCAACAAAATTAATTTTTTTGATCCGCGCTATAACCCCCTCTGAAATATCAATTTGTATAGAAACACGGTTACGTTTTAGCGGTATAACCGTTGATTTAATCCGTACCGAATATTTACCTAAATTAAAATATTGGCGTTGTAATTCCAATTTGACTTTCTCAAGTACTGAACGATTAAATACTCGCCCTTCGGCAAATCCAATATTTTTTAAAGCACGAGTTAAATCTTCAGTATCAATATCTTCATTGCCAACAAAAGTGATTTTCGCAATAGCTGGACGTTCCTCAAGAATTCGCACAATCAAAACATTGCCTTCCCGCTCTAAACGTATATCCTTAAAAAAACCGGTTTTGAATAAAGCGGAAATAGTCGCTTTAGTATTCTCTTGAGAAAAACGCGAACCGACTTTCACTGGTAAATAATTAAATACTGTGCCAGCAGAAATTCGCTTTAAACCTTCTATACGAATATCTTTAACAATAAATGCCTCAAAGGCATAACTAAGTGGATGCAAAAGCATCAGACTTAAAATCAAAAACCATTTATACGTCATATAATAAGTTAAGCGCAATTAACTGAATAATCTTCCTAAATCATTAAATACTGCAATCCCCATTAAACCAATTAACAATGTCAAGCCAACTCGTTGTAATATAGATTCCGTATTCTCACTTACCGGGCTGCCCTTAATTCCTTCTATCAAGTAAAAAAATAAATGCCCACCATCAAGTAAAGGAATTGGTAACAAATTCAGAACTCCTAAACTGACACTGACTAAACCTAAAAAAGATAAAAAGACAGCTATTCCAAGTTGCGCTGATTGCCCTGCAAATTGGGCGATACTAATAGGACCACTTATATGCTCATAAGAAATTTGCAAAGTCAACATCTTAGCCATTAAGCGCAAGGTTAATACGCTCATATCCCAAGTTTTCTCAGCACCTAAAATAAATGCTTTCCAAATACCATAATGCTCAGTCACAAAATACGGAGCATAAACTCCCATTCGTCCTTTACCGTTGACATTATCTGGTCGCAGCATTAACGATAATTTTTGATGATTTCGTTCAATTTCAACGCGAATATCCTGATCTGGGCGTTGAATAATATATTTAACTAATGCCGTCCAATCGCTAATTTCTTGATTATCCAATTTAATAATCTTATCACCACGTTTTAATCCTGCCCTTTCTGCGGCACTATTAGCAGTTACTTCACCGATTAAGGCTGGTAAAGGTGGACGAAACGGACGCATTCCAAATTTTTCAAAAAACTCTCCACCCGCAATATCATCAACCGTCAAATTCTCTAAATTGAGCCATAATTTCGATTCATAGCCCTGCCGATTTGTTACTGAATAAACTAATTCCTTTTTATCATCAAGCATTTGCTGTAAACTGGCTTCTATAACACTGCTCCAACGCAGCGTCGGCTGCCCATTAACAGCAGTAATTTGATCACCAGCATGAAATCCAGCCTGTTCAGCCACACTTTGAGGACTAACTTCCCCGACTAATGCTGCCATACCAGTTATACCATACATATACATCATCGTATATGCAAGAATGGCAAATAAAAAATTAAACAAAGGTCCGGCAAAAACAATAGCAGTGCGTACTTTCAAGGATTGTTGATTAAAAGCGCGGTGTAATTCTTCTGGAGCAACTTCGCCTTCACGCTCATCAAGCATTTTTACATAGCCGCCTAATGGAATTGGCGCAATAGCAAATTCAGTTTGATCTGTTCCAAAACGGCGTGACCAGAATGGATTACCAAAACCAATTGAAAAACGAAGAATTTTCACCCCTAATATTTTGGCTACCCAAAAATGACCAAATTCATGTATAGTCACCAAAATGCCAATAACAACAGCAAAAGCTAATAAAGCCTCTAAAAATACCATAAATAATTTAAATTCCCTCTATGATTTGGGCAACCACAAGGCCCCTACCAAATTCAATTGTAGGGGCAATCCTTTATGGTTGCCCATGCTAAATCACGAGCGTGAGCATCATCCTCAAGAATAATTTCCAAAGAACTCGCTGCACGACCTGTCAATTTAGATAAAGTGGTTTCAATTACTTTAGGAATCGCGCTAAAACGCAAACGTTCTTCCAAAAAAGCTTGTACTGCAATTTCATTCGCAGCATTTAAAATAGTACTCGTAGTCCCACCTGCTGACATTGCATCATAAGCTAACTTTAAACAAGGAAAACGCTCAAAATTAACTGGTTCAAAATCTAAACGTGCAATTTCAACCAAATTTAAACGGGGAACACCTGAAAATATGCGTTCTGGCCATGCCAAAGCATGAGCAATAGGAGTACGCATATCAGGATTACCTAATTGCGCCAGCACTGAACCATCAACATATTCAACCAAGGAATGAATCACACTTTGCGGATGTAATAATACATCTACCCGTTCAGGTGGCATGGAAAACAACCAACAAGCCTCAATCACTTCCAATCCTTTATTCATCATGGTTGCAGAATCGACTGAAATTTTACGTCCCATACTCCAATTTGGATGGGCGCAAGCCTGATCTGGGGTTACAAAATCTAATTGATTAATTGGATAAGAACGAAAAGGCCCTCCAGAAGCACTCAGCAGAATCCGACTTACACCTACTAATTCATCAGGGGAAGAGGAGGGAATTTTGAATTTTGGAGGCATACATTGAAACACAGCATTATGTTCACTATCAATCGGTAACAACTCCGCCCCATTTGTACGCACAGCGTCCATAAACAACTGCCCCGACATAACTAAGGCTTCTTTGTTTGCCAACAAAACTCGTTTACCAGCTTGCGCTGCTGCCAGCGTTGGCAATAAACCCGCACTGCCTACTATAGCCGCCATCACTATATCCACTTCAGCTAAACTAGCGACAAAAGTCAAACCTTCAGTGCCGTTTAAAACTTCGACAGGAACATTTAACTGTTTTAAACGTTGCTCCAGACGCTCAGCAGCTTCAGTATCCGCCATCACTGCGTAACGTGGCAACCATTCCTGACAAAGATTCACCATGCGATCAACCTGCCGATTGGCTGTCAACGCTGTAACCTGATAAATTTGCCGATGTCGTTTGATGACATCAAGGGTATTGATACCGATACTGCCAGTAGCCCCCAATATAGTAATAGTTTTCAAAACGAACTGCCTAACAAAGTGTCTAATAAAATCAAACCTGTTA
>JALWSU010000117.1 GCA_026993485.1 Thiotrichaceae bacterium
GTGCTAATGGTGCTGGGATGAATTATAACTGGGGGGGGATGATTTGGTTTAATATGCAACGAGAGGTATTGATGCAGAGGATTCGGATTATTAGGGCGGATTTGGATAGGTGGGAATGAAAGCTTGGAGTGCAAGGTTACCTTGCACTCCAACCTACGAGCTTTCACCCTTTTAGTTATTCTCCCTTAATCTTCCCACAAAGAAAGTCGTCTAACTTCCCACTGAAAGCATGATCAATAGGTAATCCAATTTGTCTATATTATTGGCATCTGTATTTAACCCACATTTCAGTAAACTAATTTCTGGGAAATTTCTATATCTTGCTTAATGAACTACGCTTTGTTAGGCTTTTACTTCACTATTTTTTATCGCCTCAAATAAATCTTCAAGCTTAGGATTACCCAACCATTGTTCCCTATCTTTCGTATAATCGCCCCAACCATTTTCAGATTGTTGTAAAAATCTAATCATGCCAACAACCCCAAGTTCTTGATTAAGAGCATCTATACCAATTTGCCTAATTTGTTCTAAAGTTATCGTTTGAGCATTCATAATACTATAAAACCTCTTGCAACCAGTGTAATGGATTATCAACTTTAATATTCAATATATCTTGATTTTTATACGCTTTTTTCACTAACTTATCATCTGTTGAAATAAAAATATTTACTCCTGCTTTTCTGGCACAAGATAAATGTAACGCATCATAGGATTTAAACCCAAGTTTCATAAATTCTTTTGAAAAGGAGTAAATTTGTTTATCTAATTTAACAATCTCAGAAGCTTTATCACATAATTTCAGGATACGGTGTTTTTTATCTGAATTAGGTATGTTGTTTACCTCATATAACACAACACTGCTGCTAACCAATGTCCAATCGCCGATTTCAACATGTTTAAGAATAGAGAGAATAGCCTCAGTTTCCAAATGAATTCTATCTTGAGTTTGATCATCAAACGGACGATTTAAGCAGCAAACATCTAGGTATAATCTCATATTTTTATTCCTAAAATAAGGTAAAATTGTAATAATATTAAGTCTATAGTGCTGTGTTGGTGGCAGTATAACGCACCTTTTTAAAAAAAGACAATATCCCATATAGATTTTAATCTATTTTTATACCATATTTAAATGTATATTATTGATTGTATCAGTTTTTAAATACATTATTATTGTGGTGGTTTCATTATCGTCTAGTTTACCTTTCCTCAAATTCTCCAAAAAGCGAAAAAACCGAAACTCTTTCTTATACTATATTATTCCTGTGACAAAAAAGTAACACTAATGAAACAAGCTAAGTGCTATCGTCGCTTAGTCAAATCCGAACGCGAAAGCTACTTTTCCGTTATGAATCCAATACTGTTTATTGAAAAAATGAAAAAAGGAGAAATTGAATGAATCTAACCGCAGCCAGAACTACAACTGACACTGTTACCATTATTCGTGAAGGATGGAATTTATTAGTAGAACAGTTAGGTATTGAAAAAGCTACACAATTTATAGTACTTGTTGAAAGGGGAAAAGGGGATAGCGTACAAGAAATAGCGGACTATTGGGGAAATTCCAGTCCAGTATAGAGGAAATTCATAACCAAGTAATGATGTGGAAAGCTAAAAGAAAGCCAGTGTAGCAAGAAGCTACTTGGGTATCTTGATTACAAATAATTGATTTTTATCCAGAATAAAGGTTGAGTAAAGCAATTGTGCTGATGGTGCTGGGTGGAATTATAACTGGGGGGATGATTTGGTTTAAAGGGCGGATTTGGCGAGGTGGGAGTAGGGGTTTGGTATAAACCTCCGAGGTTTTGAAAACCTCGGAGGTTTTT
>JALWSU010000118.1 GCA_026993485.1 Thiotrichaceae bacterium
ATTCAGACCTCCGAGGTTTTCAAAACCTCGGAGGTCTTAGCATCCAGGTTAATTTCCAAGTCGCCAAGTATGAAACCGTTCCACCCATGCTAACAACTTTTCTGGCTTATGGGCGCGTTTCCATTCTCCAGCTACATATTTATTTGCTTCAGCCAATGTTGGGTAAATATGAATAGTTCCTAAAATCTTATTCAGACCAATTCCCCATTTCATCGCTTGCACATATTCGGCAATTAAATCCCCTGCATGGTGTCCGACAATGGTAACACCTAGAATTTTATCCTTTCCTGGTTGAGTAAGAACTTTAATAAATCCCCGCGCTTCTTCATCAGCAATGGCGCGATCTAAGTCGTCAATACCATATTTTGTTACTTCATAATCAATTTCCTGTCGTTTGGCATCTTGTTCATTTAAGCCCACCCGTGCCACTTCTGGATCCGTAAAGGTTGTCCAAGGAATGACGGAATAATCTACTTTAAATTTCTTGAATGCGCCAAATAGTGAATTAATGCTGGCATACCAAGCTTGATGGGCGGCAGTATGCGTAAATTGATAAGGCCCAGCGACATCGCCACAAGCATAAATAGTAGGAATATTAGTTCTCAAGTGTTCATCGACTTCGACTGTGCCACGCGAAGTTAAATTGACACCGAGTTCTTCTAAACCTAAACCTTTAGTATTAGCAGCCCTCCCTACAGCCACTAAAATTGCATCAAATGGTATAACTACTTCTTCGCCCTGATGCTCACAAATAAGCTGTTTGTCGCCATTATGTTGTTCTACCCGTAAAGCATGATGAGAGGTTAAGACTTCAATGCCTTCCTTGATAAATTGCGCTTCGAGAATTTTAATAACATCAGCATCTTCGCGCATTAAAAGATGTGGTGCCCTTTCAACTTGGGTCACCTTGGCACCGAATCGGACAAAGGCTTGAGCTAATTCACAACCAATCGGTCCGCCACCTAATATTACTAAACGCTTGGGTAAAGTCCTTAATTCCCAAATGTTATCAGAAGTATAATAACCCACTTCTTTTAATCCTGGTAGTGGTGGCACAAAAGGTCGTCCGCCGCTGGCGATAATAATATTGCGGGTAGTTAGTTCTTTACCATTGACACTGACAGTGTATGGCGAAGTAATTTTGGCTTCTCCTTGAATACAATTTACGCCTAATTTGGTAAAGCGTTCCACAGAATCATGCGGTTCAACTGTTTTAATCACACGCTGAACACGTTCCATAACTTCGGCAAAGTCAAAATCGACGCTGGCACTTTTAAAGCCATATTCTGGAGCGCGTTTGTTATAAGACAACATTTTGGCTGAACGCAATAAGGCTTTACTAGGAACGCAGCCAGTATTTAAACAATCGCCACCCATTTTATGTTTTTCAATCAAAGTAACTTTAGCTTTTACGGCAGCAGCAATATAAGCACTGACTAAGCCACCTGAACCCGCTCCGATAACGACTAAATTAGTATCGAAGTGTTTAGGCTTTTGATAATGGCGCATGATTTTGTGAGCTTTGATATAATTCAAGACTTGTTTCGCAATCAAGGGAAAGAATCCAAGTATTGCAAAAGAAAGAATGAGGCTAGGTGATAAAATTCCGCTTAAAGATTCCAATTGAGCGATTTGGGTACCAGCATTTACATAAACAATTGTGCCAGCCAACATGCCGATTTGACTCACCCAATAAAATGTCCAAGTCTTAATCGGCGTTAAAGCCATAACGAGATTAATTACAAAAAAGGGAAAGGCGGGAACTAAGCGCAAAGCAAACAGATAAAACGCACCATCTGTTTCAATACCACGATTAATCGGTC
>JALWSU010000119.1 GCA_026993485.1 Thiotrichaceae bacterium
GGTTGCCCAGTGATGTAAATCATTGTAGGGGCAATCCCTTGTGGTTGCCCAGTGATGTAAATCATTGTAGGGGCAATCCCTTGTGGTTGCCCAGTGATGTAAATCATTGTAGGGGCAATCCCTTGTGGTTGCCCAGTGATGTAAATCATTGTAGGGGCAATCCCTTGTGATTGCCCAGTGATGTAAATCATTGTAGGGGCAATCCCTTGTGGTTGCCCAGTCTCTACAATTATTAAAATAAAGGATTTTTATGGCTGTACAACAAAATCGTAAAACCCGCTCTAAGCGAGGTATGCGCCGTTCTCATGATAGTTTAAGTGAACCAACTTTATCCATTGAACCGACATTGGGTGAGGAGCATCTTCGCCATCATATTAGTCCCTCTGGTTATTATAAAGGGCGTAAAATTATTTCTACTAAGGATGAATAAAAATTGACTCCGCGTATTGCGTTGGACGCAATGAGTGGCGATTATGGGCCCTCAGTTGTTGTCCCTGCTGCTTTAAAAATATTATCGGAAGAAAAAAATTTAGAACTCATTCTGGTTGGTGATGAGACAGTACTTGAACCATTAATTGCAGATCAATCTGCGAAGGTGATGCAGCGTTTATCTATTCGTCATGCTAGCCAAAAAGTAGAAATGGATGATCTGCCGTCGCTGGCTTTACGCAAAAAACGGGATTCTTCTATGCGTATTGCTATTAATTTGGTTAAAGAAGGCGAAGTGAATGCTTGTGTAAGTGCTGGTAATACTGGCGCATTAATGGCAACTGCTCGTTATGTGCTGAAAACTTTGCCTGGCATAGATCGCCCAGCTATTATTACTCCTTTGCCGAATATGTTAGGTAAAACTACGCATGTACTTGATTTAGGAGCAAATATTGATAGTAATCCTGAGCATTTATTTCAATTTGCGGTAATGGGGACGATTTTAACTCAAGCGGTTGATAATTTGCCTCGCCCGCGTATTGGTTTGCTAAATATTGGTCAAGAAGAAATTAAAGGTAATGAGCGAGTAAAGGATGCGGCAAAATTAATTATGCCAGTGTCGGCGATTAATTATATTGGCTTTGTTGAAGGTGATGATATTTTTAAAGGCACTGCTGATGTTGTCGTTTGTGATGGCTTTGTTGGTAATGTTGCTCTTAAAACTACGGAAGGTGTTGCCAAAATGATAAGTCATTTTGTAAAGGAAAGTTTTACTCAAAATTTGTTTACACGTCTTGCTGGCTTGATTTCTTTGCCCATACTCAAAAATCTGCGTAAAAAACTTGATCCACGCCGATATAATGGAGCTAGTTTGCTTGGCTTGCGTGGTATTGTGATAAAAAGTCATGGCAGTGCGGATATATTATCGTTTACTCATGCTATAAAAGAAGCGATTATTGAAGTAGAAAAAAATGTACCCTCGCAAATCAGCCATCAATTGACAAGCATGTTAAAAGAGAGAAGGCGCATTGAGTGATTTATTCTCGTATTAGTGGAACTGGTAGTTATTTACCAGAAAAAATTTTGACCAATGCTGATCTCGAAAAAATGGTGGATACTAGCGATCAATGGATTGTTGAACGTACTGGTATTCGCTCTCGCCATTTGGCGGCTGAGGAGCAAGATACTTGTGATTTAGCTGAAATGGCAGCTCGTCGCGCTTTAGATGCGGCGGGGGTTGAAGCATCTGAATTAGATTTAATCATTATAGGTACTACAACACCAGATCGGGTTTTTCCTAGTACTGCTTGTTTATTGCAAGCTCGTTTAGGTAATCATGGTGCAATGGCTTTTGATATACAGGCTGTGTGCAGCGGTTTTATTTATGCTTTAAGTATCGCTGATCAGTTTATCAAAGCTGGAACATTTAAACGTGCATTGGTTCTTGGTGCTGATAGTTTTTCACGTTTAGTCGATTGGACTGATCGTAATACTTGTGTGTTATTTGGAGATGGAGCGGGTGCTGTAGTGCTTGAAGCTAGTAGCGAACCCGGAATTTTGTCTAGCCATTTACATGCAGATGGTGCATATAAAGATCTATTGACTGTGCCTGCAAAGATTGCACAGGGTCGTCTTCATAATGATGGCTTTACTAAGATGCAAGGTAACGAGGTTTTTAAGTTTGCGGTCAAAGTATTAAGTGATGTTGTTAAGGAAGCTTTAGCAGCTAATGAGCTTGAAGGTAGTACGCTTGATTGGTTAGTTCCTCATCAAGCTAATCTGCGTATTATTAAGGCAACTGCTAAAAAATTAAATTTACCTATGGAACGGGTTGTTCTCACAGTATCTGAACATGGTAATACTTCTGCTGCTTCTATCCCTTTAGCTTTAGATGTTGCAGTGCGCGATGGGCGCATTCAGCGGGGACATACGCTGTTATTAGAAGGCGTTGGCGGCGGTTTTACTTGGGGGGCTGTGGTTTTAAAATTTTGATATATAACATATAATTGCATGAGATACGCTTTTGTTTTTCCCGGTCAAGGTTCTCAATCAGTGGGTATGTTAGGTGATTTGAACCAGACTTATTCTATTGTTAAAGATACTTTTGATGAAGCCTCTGAGATATTGGGTTATGATTTGTGGAAGTTGGCGCAACAAGGCCCAGAGGAGCAATTAAATCAAACCGAAAAAACGCAACCTGCATTGCTTGCTAGTGGTGTTGCAATTTGGCGTATTTGGCAAAGCCAAATTGAGGCTGAATCTTTACCCTCAGCGGCAGTGATGGCGGGACATAGTTTCGGCGAATATACTGCCCTAGTCTGTGCGGGAGCTTTAGATTTTAAGGATGCTGTTAGTTTGGCGCAATATCGTGGTCGTTTTATGCAAGCGGCGGTGTCTGAAGGTGAAGGCGCAATGGCGGCTATTTTGGGGTTAAAAGATGAGCAACTCATTGAAATTTGTGCTGCTGTTGCAAAAGCTGAGAATCAGGTAGTTTCACCAGTCAATTTTAATGCCCCAGGGCAGGTTGTTATTGCTGGGCATCGTGCCGCTGTTGAGCGTGCGATAACACAGGCTAAAGCGGCTGGTGCTAAACGTGCTATTTTGTTACAAGTTAGTGTCCCATCGCATAGTAGCTTGATGCGCCCTGCCGCAGAAAAAATGGCTGAGCGTTTGGCTTCAGTAAATCTAAATATTCCCAAAATTCCTGTCATTCATAATGTTGATGTAAGCATTAAAACCAATCCTGCCGATATTAAAACCGCTTTAGTTAATCAACTTTATAATCCAGTACGTTGGGTTGAAACTATTGAAAAAATGGTTGCTGATGGTATAAGCTTATTGTTTGAAAGTGGTCCCGGCAAGGTGTTGACAGGTTTAAATAAACGCATTGCTCGTCGCACGATGAAAGCTTTACCAATTATTGATACTAAAACTTTAAATCAGGCATTATTGGAGATTAAGCCAGCATGAATATAGATTTAACCGGCAACATTGCCTTAGTTACTGGCGCCAGCCGTGGAATTGGGCAAGCGATTGCCTTGGGTTTAGGGCAAGCAGGTGCGCTTGTATATGGTACTGCTACAACTGCTGCTGGGGCTGAGCGAATTACAGAATCTTTGAATCAACAAGGTATTAAAGGCGAAGGTAAAGTGCTTGATGTTGCTAGCCCTGATTCAATCAAAGCTTTGGTTGCCAGTTTTGGTAAAGAAATGCCCAGTATTTTGGTAAACAATGCTGGTATTACCCGTGATACACTGTTGATGCGAATGAGCGAAACTGATTGGCAAGATGTTATCAGTGCTAATTTGACTGGAGTTTATCGTTTATCTAAAGCTTGTTTGCGTGCTATGATGAAAGCTCGGTATGGACGTATCATCTCAATTAGTAGTGTAGTTGCTGCTACTGGTAATGCAGGACAAGTAAATTATTCTGCAACAAAAGCTGGAGTGATCGCTTTTAGTAAGTCTTTAGCGCAAGAAGTTGGTAGCCGTGGTATTACGGTTAATGCTGTTGCACCAGGTTTTATTGATACTGATATGACGCGGGGTTTATCTGAAGCACAACGCGCAGCTATTTTGCAACAAATTCCGCTAAACCGTCTTGGTGAAGCAAATGAAGTGGCTTCATCAGTAGTATTTTTAGCTTCAAAGCAGGCTGCTTATATTACTGGTGAAACATTACATGTGAATGGTGGCATGTACATGAGTTAATCAGTTGATTATTATACTGATAACCTAATGTTTGTTTTTATAATTAATCTAAAGAGGAAAATATGAGTACCATCGAAGAGCGTGTCAAGAAAATAGTTGTGGAACAATTAGGTGTTAAAGAAGAAGATGTAAAAAACGATTCTTCTTTTGTCGAAGACCTTGGAGCAGATTCTCTTGATACAGTAGAACTAGTGATGGCACTAGAAGAAGAATTCGAGTGCGAAATTCCTGACGAAGAAGCTGAGAAAATTCAAACGGTACAAGATGCGCTTGATTATATAACAGCTAATGCAAAAGAATAAGTTTATTTGGTTTGATTGATCAAAAAGCCTCGTTGCGTCTCTCAACGCACGGGGCTTTATTTTTGTAAAGGTGTAAAATAAAGTGACTAAGAGACGTGTTGTCGTTACTGGAATTGGCGCAGTTTCCCCTCTAGGTTTGACCGCAAAAGAAAGCTGGGAAGCCGCACTAGCGGGAAAAAGTGGAATAACAACTATTACGAAGTTTGATACTTCTAAGTTTGCCACGCAATTTGCTGGGCAGGTGAAAGGTTTTGATGTCAAAAAGTATTTACCACTCAAAGACGCAAAAAAGATGGATGTTTTTATCCATTATGGGATTGCCGCCAGTGTGGAAGCGATTGAAGATGCTGGTTTAGAAATAACCGCAGCCAATGCTGAGCGGATCGGTGTAGCAGTTGGTTCTGGTATTGGTGGATTGCCCGGAATTGAAAAAGGCCATAATGCTTATCTTCGTGGAGGCCCCCGTAAAATTTCACCCTTTTTTGTACCGAGTAATATTATTAATATGATTGCGGGCAATTTGTCAGTAAAGTTCGGAATTAAAGGTCCAAATTATGCCATAACTACTGCTTGTTCAACTGGTACACATAATATTTCTAGTGCTGCTAGATTAATTGAACATGGTGATGCTGATGTTATGATTGCTGGTGGTGCCGAAATGGCGAGTTCAGAAATGGGTATTGGTGGATTTGCCGCCGCTAGGGCTTTATCTTCGCGTAATGATTCACCAGAAACCGCAAGTCGCCCTTGGGATAAAGATCGTGATGGTTTCGTACTTGGTGATGGTGCAGGTATATTAGTATTAGAAGAGTATGAACTGGCTAAACAGCGTGGCGCACATATTTATGCCGAATTAGTCGGTTCAGGTATGAGCGGCGATGCTTATCATATGACTTCTCCACAGCCTGATGGCGATGGAGCTAGGCGTTGCATGTTAAATGCTTTAAAGGATGCTCATTTAAATCCTGAAGCAGTGGATTATATCAACGCACATGGAACCTCAACACCTGCTGGTGATAAAGTGGAAACACAAGCAATTAAAAACGCATTTGCTGATCATGCGAAAAAATTAGCTGTTAGTTCCACAAAATCAATGACTGGACATTTATTAGGAGCCGCAGGAGGTATAGAAGCGGTGTTTAGTGTCTTAAGTATTCGTGATCAAGTCGCTCCGCCGACGATTAATTTAATTAATCTTGATCCTGCCTGTGCAGGTTTAGACTATGTGCCTAATCAAGCTAGAGAAATGACAATTAATGTGGTTTTGTCGAATTCATTTGGATTTGGTGGTACTAATGGTACTTTAGTATTTCAAAAATGGAACGGATAAATGTTTAGAGTTATATTTATCCTACTGTTATTCTTAACAATAATCGCTGGCGGTGCAGGATATTGGATTTATCAATATCAGCTCACTGCCCCATTACCCATTGAAAAAGATATCCATTATACAGTTGATCAAGGAGTAGGATTACGTCATATTGCCATTGATTTAATGGATAGAAAACTGCTCAATTATCCAGCCGCATTTTCTTGGGTTGCATTAGCTCGCTATCAACATAAGGCACATTTGATTAAAAGTGGAGAATATCTAGTTCCAAAAGGAACAACACCGCAAGAGTTTTTGAATCTAATTATTAGCGGAAAAACTATACAGCATAGCCTAACTTTAATTGAAGGCTGGAACTTTCGACAAGTGCTAGCAGCAGTACGAAAACATCCACAAATTGTGCAAACGCTTGGGAATCTTGATAATAAAGCCATTATGGCAAAACTTGGCTGGCCAAATCAGCACCCAGAAGGGCGGTTTTTTCCTGATACCTATTTGTTTCCAACTGGCACAACTGATGTGATGTTTCTACGCCGAGCTTATAAACGGATGCAAACCGAACTAGCATTAGCATGGGAAAAACGCCAAGCGGATTTACCCTTAAAAAGTCCTTACGAAGCTTTAATACTAGCATCTATTATTGAAAAGGAAACTGCTGTGCCTGAAGAGCGTCCACTGATAGCAGGTGTATTTGTGCGACGTTTAAAAAAAGGTATGCGCTTGCAAACTGATCCTACAGTGATTTATGCGCTGGGCGAAGCTTATAAAGGCGATATTCGCAATCAGGATTTAAAAGTTAATAATCCTTATAATACCTACAAAAACAAAGGATTACCACCGACTCCAATAGCAATGCCCGGACGTGCAGCCTTATATGCTGCTGTCAATCCTGCCGCAGGAGATGCCTTATATTTTGTCGCCAAAGGCGGAGGAAAACACTATTTTTCAGCCACTTATAAGGAACATAACTGTGCGGTCATTGAATATCAACTGAAAGACAAATCTCCACGGCGTTATAAAAAACAATGCCAAAAATATCCAAGTTGTCCGATATGCAAATAGGGATTTGCGGTAGCCACCGCACTGGTAAAACCACTTTAGCCGCAGCTATTTCCAAAAAAACTGGGCTGCCTTTTCTTAAAACTAGTACTAGTGCCGTTTTTCAACAACATGGACTAGATCCAGCTCAACCGCTTGATTTTAAAACTCGTTTATGGATTCAACAGCGAGTAATAGAAGCAGCGGTTGAAGTCTGGCAACAAGCAGCATTCGTAACTGATAGAACGCCCTTAGATTTCATGGCTTATACACTAGCAGAATGCCAAGGCGATACCGTAGTAAATTACCAAGCATTAGAAGCTTATTTAAATCAATGCTTTGCAGTCACCAAGCAATATTTTTCCAAGCTAGTGCTAGTTCAACCTGCAATCCCATTAGTTTCTGAACCGGGTAAAGCTGCACTAAACCGAGCATATATCGAACACCTAAATATACTAATAAAAGGTTTATGTAATGATGAACGGATTTCTTGCCCTACTATTATTATTGAACGTGATATTATTTCGCTAGAGGCTAGAGTTCAAAGGGTATTGGATGAATTTTAGATATTTTTTTGTCTGAACTGTGATTTTGGTGTGATTTATTTGATTTTGATTGTTTTTTTAATCAAAGTTAATCAGTTAATCAAATAAATCACAGTTCAGATATTTTGTTGTCTGAA
>JALWSU010000120.1 GCA_026993485.1 Thiotrichaceae bacterium
GCGTACCCCTTTTACCTCTTTTACCCTTCCGCCGCTTACCAAGCGGATTCAAACAACTCAGCCAACAATTCTCCTCATACAAGAAATCACAAGCTAAACCACCGATTTGATTTGCAACCGCACTCATTGCTGCACAACTCGCCAAGGCGATAATGAGTTCAAGTTATATCGTTTGCCGATAGTGACAATTAGGGATTATTTGGGTTTGACTCATACTGGCATACATGCTCGCTTAAAAGAAAAAAATTGCGGAAAAGCTGTTAAGCCGTGTTGTTATGATAGAAGATGAAAAAGGCAATTGGGATAAATTTCAATGGGTATCAAGATGCCATTATCGAAAAAAAAATGATGATAATGAGGCTGGTATAGAAATTCAATGGCATGAAACATGACATCCTATATTACTGAATTTACAATATTTTTATAGTATTCCTTTGCTTGAAATTGCCTCAATGCCAAGTGTGCATTCAATTAGAATTTTTGAGATTTTATGGTTTAGTAGCATGAAATTGATTAAGAAAAAACTGGTTTTCGCTTTGGAAGATTTAAAAACTCGATTAGTAGTGGGCGATAATTATAAGAATTATGCTTTTTTTCACCAAGATATTTTAGAAAGGGCGCAAAAAGATTGTGCTAAATAAATACACTTCTCTTAGTTTTACATAGAAGGGAGAAAAAAGGGGGGCGAAAAGTTGCGAATATACATTTTGTACTAAAAAAGAATAACAATGTTCAAAAAATCCCAAAAGCCTTACCAAAAAATTCGCAAAAAGTGAGTTCTGAAAATTCAGCAATTTTGGATTTATAAAAAAGTCGTGGCGTTAGTATTGAAAAAAGCCATCAGTTGATTGAGCAATATTCACCACAGCAAATTGAGCAAAATGTTGCTTTAGTAGATAAAAAATATGATGCTGGAAAGGTGCCTGATGGTGCGGTTTCGGCGTGGATAATAAAGGCTATTGAGGAAAACTAGTGCGATAAAAATCTGGAAAAAACGCCGTTTGAGTTGGAAATTGAAAAGCGTGATTTAGAAAAAAAAGAGCTAAAACAGGCTAATGACTTAAAATCACAGCAACGTAAAGCTTTAGAAAATCAATTTAATGAGCAGCGTAAGCTAGCGATTGATGAACTTTATGATGAAATCGCTAATCGTTTGGATATTGAAGAGGAAAATATATAGTTTATTAACAGTAAAATACCTTCAAATTCAATGATATATTTTCGTTATCAACAGGATGGTTTTGATAGCCCTATGATTAGGGGAGCATTTCGTGGTTTTTTGGCCAAGAAGTATTTGAAGGGAGAGTTTCGTAGTTTTGAGGCTTGGTGTGAACTTAGGGAGATTTAATTATGGGCTGGTGGGCAGCACGTTGCTGATGCTAAGAGCTTTGAGGTTTATCAAACCTCAAAGGTTTGATTCTCAATGTTATACATTGTAGGTTGGGTTAGATTTTTTTGCTACGCAAAAAAACGTAACCCAACAATAAATACATATAACAGCTTTGTCATTGCTCTGTTCTACCCACCTATGCTTGCTTAGATGATTTTAAAAGGGCAAATTTATAAAATGTAGAATAATTAAAGTATTAAATAATTTTACTCTGATTCCAATTATTCTAGACTTACGAAAAATCAAAAAAGATTCATTTGTTGAGGGTGAGATATTCTAATTTTACTCATTTTAAATTTTAAAGGTGTCAAACCATTGGAAACAACTAGCCCATCAGACATATAATAACCAACATATACCCAAAATTCACCTGAGATTGATAAATGCTTAGATGACAGATAGAGTGTTAATTTAGTAGGCAAATAAATTTCTTCTATGCAATCTCCATCTAAAAAATATTCATCAAAACAAATCTTATAACCTCTAATTATTCCATTTAAACGGTGTTCAATAAAAGCAAAAACATTTGCTGGTTCACCCACATCTGCTGGATAAAGGGTGAACTGAATCTGGATATCTTCTCCTAATGGTATCTTATTACCATCTAATATTGTTGAACTGAAAAGTTCTCCAATAAAATAGGCCACACTGCCATTTAGCTTTTTACTTGTTGAATATTCATAATTTAAATAAGCATAATCTTCAACCAAAATGCTTTGATTTTTTACTGAGTTACCACACTGTGTAAAAGGGGATAAAGACCACAAACCTATTGTAGAATTTTGATTCATATCCATAACTATTGGAATAACACTTTTAGTATTTATCTTTCTATATTCTTTTAAAACTTTTTCTAAGTTTTGATTATGTTTTTCTAAAAAGGCGATAGTATTAATCTGATAATCAATTTCTTTCTTGAATAATCCAAAATCTCCACCTCTCATATAAGAGTAAATATCTATAGCTTCATCTACCTGTTCAAATGAACACCAAGCTATAGAAACATCACCTGATTCTAAATATTCTAATGTGTACATTAGACAAAGTCCTGAACATAAAGCTTGATTAACCACAATATCTGAATATTCTTCAGGATAAGGTATTAATTTTTCTAACTGATTCTTCAACAGTTTTAATTGTTTGATGTTAGGTTTAAAAATTAACTTATATGCCTTTTCAATAATATCTAAATAAGTTATATGAGAAAAAGAATATTCATTAGCAAAAACTTTGTATATATCAAACAATCGTTCAGCATTTAACAAACAGAAGACACTAACTAGAGTTTTGCTTAATTTTTCTAATTTTGCTTTTAATATTTGTTGATTTGAAAAATCATTTAACATTTTGCTATCTTTATATCTATTATACATTATACCAATTTAACATAACTCATTTATTTACCTTGGAAGATAAGAATCATAAAATTAATCAGTTACAAATAAATAGGTATAATGTCTATTTTTTATTGAGTCAGTTTCAAAAATTTTGGATTTTTTTCAAGCTCCCTTTCTGAAATTTAATTCTTCTTGAAAAAATCCTTTTGCGATTCTGGAATGCGTTCCCTTCTTTTTTTACTTAGCTTGCCTGAAAAAGGAGTATTTGTGATTACATTGTTTGAGCGTATTAATTTTTCACAATCTAAGCAAATAGGTTTGGAAACCTCTACATGTGTTATTCTTTCTTGATCAGAATTTCTTCTGCATGTACATCCTTACAACGACTTTCGATTATTTTTATACCATGTTCTATTGCCCAAATTCTTTGTGGTTTTGGTAACTTGGGATCACTTGAACTAATAGCTAATGATCCATCAGCAAGTATGCCAATTGCTGTTGTTTTATACTTATCACCTATTCCTAAAACGCTACGTGCTTCTTCAACTAGGTATTTTAGGTTTTTTGTATCAACATTATGCACCAACACCCCATCCCCACCCACAAAGTAGTTATGAGCATTGGCAACACTAAAGTTAAACACCCGCACCAACCGCACACGAGAATCGACTTCCTCCACAACAACAGTCGTCCCATTATGCAGAACCAGCGCCTGTCCAAGCTTCAAACTACCAGCAGGATTCCACCCTTTCCCCTTGATATAAAAAGGATGTTCCGCAGTAGCCTCAATCTTCTTTCCATAAATCAGCGTAATTTCGATCAACCGATACAACTTTTATCTTGAAATTCAACAAATAACTTACTGAAATTAATAAAAATCACCACCTAAAATTCGGATTGACGTGTTTTTGAAGCTCTTTTAAAAATAAGGGAAAAATGGATATAAGCTAGTCAAAATCATGCTTGACGTGTTTTTGAGGTGACAACTACAAAATCAGACCATCCTATTCCTGGAAATTGAAAATCTCCAAAATCAAAATATAATATTCCAGTTATAGAACCTTTATTTGAAAGTTCTAATGACTTAGCATCAAAAATGATTTGGAACTTATTAGGTTCTTGCATTTATAAAAATTCCATTTGAGCCGCATCTCAAAAAAAATGATAAAACAAATTGTTAAATTAAAAAAATTTTTTTATGAATTATGGGCTGGTGGGCAGCAAAAAGACTCATCCCACCCTACCTGACTTCAATTATTTACCTCAATTGCTTCTTCAACATTTACTGCTAGCATATTGAGCAAACAAAGTTCCAACTTTCTTGATGATCTGCAATCCTAATTGTTGTGCGAGTTCTTCTCTCAGTGTGAGACTAATTTGGTCATCTTCAAAACAAATTTTTACAGCATTTGTATATCTTGGTATTCTAATTTCAACGCTTCCCCCTAGCTCAACTAATGAAGATGCATCGGTTTGAGAAATCGCTCGAATTTGACAGCTAAAATCAGTTGTATTTTCATCAGTGTCCATACTAGCAGGATCTCGTCCCTCTAATTTCCAAAATTCTTTACGGAACACTTGGTTCTGTGCAACTAAACGCAAGAACAATCCAGACAACTGTAAAGCTAAATCAAGGTTTAATATCATTAAAATTTCATTATTTATAAGTTGAAAATCAATTTGTTTATCGTTTTCAAAAAATCCAAACTCTAACCAGCCTAGAAATTTGTATTGTTCTACCCATGAATGCAAGATGCCAATGAGTCTAACTGGTTTTTCTTCGTAAAGAAAATGGGTATATTCTTCAATGGTTATAGGATAAAGCTTACTTTTTTTCATTGACTTTTATTTTCATTAAAATCTTAAAACAATTTCAGTTTTACCAGACTGTTGAATATCACATTTTGTTTTCTTTATCCATTTTTAGAGAGGTATGTGCTCCTAAAATTCCCACTTGATTGATTATTTGCAATCCCAATTGCTGCATGACTTCTTCTCTTAGTTTCAGAACACCATTACAAATTTGTATGGTTTTGACATCTGTTGGAAATTGAATTTCAATTATTTGTTTGCGATTACGCAATAAAGTATTATTCGCTCGATAAATACATTGCACTTGGCATGAGATCACATTTTTCCTATTGAATTCTATTTCCTTATTTGAGCGATTTAGTTGTTTCCTAAATTCTCTATTCTGTGCCACAAAACATAAGAACAATACTGCTAATCGTAAAGCCAAATCAGCATCTAATGTTAATAAATTTTCCCCATTTATCATTTGAAAATCAATGTGTTTATCGTTTTGAACCAATTTAAATTTTATCCAACCCAAAAGAGATTTTTTGTCTATCCATGAGGTTATAGAACCAATGAATTTCACAGGCTCTTTTTCATTAACCAAAAAACCACTTCCATGAATGGCTTGAGGAATATTTTTTGTCATTTGCAATCCCTTTTATTTACATCTAACCTTAACAGAGTCAACTGGGCCTCCTAAACCAGCAGCTTTTAACAACTTGTTCATCTGATTTATTCCCTTTTCACCTTTATCTATGGGATGAACTTGACTTAGTTCTGCTTGCTGTGCGACATACAAAGTTCGGTTATTGAGAGTTACCCAGTCATAATTTAATTTAGTTGCATTCAGAACGAGATCATCTGGAAGCCTACCAAGTTTTTTTGCCTCATTAATTGCTTCTACTATGGATTTACCACGCCATCGTTCAGGTACCCATTTGTCTTTTCCAAAAGTTGACCCAATAGAATCTTGGCGAAATAAAATATCATAAGGATCAACATTATGCACCAACACCCCATCCCCACCGACAAAGTAGTTATGAGCATTGGCAATACTAAAATTAAACACCCGCACCAACTGCACACGAGAATCGACTTCCTCCACAACCACAGTCGTCCCATTATGCAGCAACCTGCCCCAGCTTCAAACTACCCGCAGGATTCCACCCCTTTCCCTTAACATAAAAATCAAAACAAATTCATTTGTTTAAAATGAGATATCCTAGTTTTAGTTATTTAAAATTTGAAAGGTTTCAAACAATTAGAAACAATTGGCCCTTCAGACATACGATAACCAACATATACCCAAAATTCACCAGAGATTGAGAAATTTAATGATATATAAATTGTTAATTTAGTAGGCAGTTCAATTTCTTCGACGCCATTTAATAGATGTTTATCTAAACAAGTATAATAAGCTTTAATTGTCCCATTTAAACGGTGTTCAAGAAAAATAAAAACATTTGGTAATTCACCCACATGTGCTGGATAAAATGACTTGGCTGTAGAATTGTTTTTCAATGTTATGCTATTCGTATTCAAAGCTTCTGTCGGAGCAAAGCTGGTCTGAGTGCTTGCGATTGTTATGCTTTTATTTACCATATACACCGCCATAGTTCATAATCATCCTTTGAAATTTTATTTCCCCAGCCATTCATATCACCAAATTTTGATACTTGATATGTTTTAATTTTAGGGATTTTTTCGATGGATGTTAATTCAATGATTGTTTTTAGTGAATTTAAAGAAAGCTCATCTTCACTCGCACCCCAAAAACTACCCCATAGAATTGTTATAAGGCTTTGAACAATGCGTTTAAATTCTTTCTCATCTACTTCATGGATTTTAAGCACTTTTTCTACGTCAGTCGGAATAGGGGCTCCCAACCCATAATTTATTAGAGCGGGTTTATTAGATTCCCATGGTTCAAACTCATCTGGTCCATCTATAAGTGGCCATTTCCATAAATATTCTATGGCTTCATCAATTAAGCTACATTTAAGTTGTTTTTTCTCACAGTACTTTTCAAAGCAATGAAGTGCTATTGCTTCCCTTGCTGTTAGTGAAAGCTCTTTACATTTTTCTAAGTAACTATCCATTTTCATAGGTGTTCTGGATCTTATTAGTAACTTGAACCAAACAAAGTTTTAAAAATTGTTCCTATTATAAATATTTTCAATATGTTTTAACAAATATTAACGCTTAAAATTTAGATAAACAAATTATATTTTAGCGTCTTTGGGAAGCATTGTCAGGACAAATCTTGGCTACAACAGTCTCAAACCGCCTTGTATTACTGAATAATAATTTTATTTTTAGAAATTAGTTGCATTAAAAATAATTTTTTTAGATTTTAATATATTAATTATTTTAGAAACACTATTCAAATACTAACTTGAAGATAAAATCTAGCCTGATTTATAACTGTCAAACAAATGAATCAATTGTTAGTGATTTACTCCCAAGCAACCTAACACATCTTTACACGATGAGCATATAGGTTTAGGCGTACAATGTCCTTTCCCACCCCCAGAGGTACCAATATTTACAGCCCTTATTGTGCCTCCTCTGACATCTACCCCATCATTAAGCGCTTTATCAAGGCAAACTATTTCGGCACAGCCACCATGCCAGTCTGCTCTTGCACATTTTGGTGTACCCATTAGAACACCAGTAACTATACGGTTGTGAGGAACAACCTCACCACTAACACCTGTATAAATTTTCTCGCCAATTCTTAGCTCTGCTGCGGCACCATAATTTTGACCTGCTGCTCTTGCTGCATTCGCAGCTGCTTCTGCTGTATTTGCAACATTATGCACCAACACCCCATCCCCACCGACAAAGTAGTTATGAGCATTGGCAACACTAAAGTTAAACACCCGCACCTGCCGCACACGAGAATCGACTTCCTCCACAACCACAGTCGTCCCGCAACCCAG
>JALWSU010000121.1 GCA_026993485.1 Thiotrichaceae bacterium
CTGATGTGTGTAGGATAGATGATGGTTATACCAAGTTTTTTCAAAAACGGATTTCACGTCAAGCATATTATAAAAAAAATGCTGAAATGTGTAACCAACTACAAACAGAACATAATTTAGATAAAAAATTCCGAGTAAACAGAAATCAATTACAACAACTATCAACACAAAGATAGGAGATAGGCAATATGGCTATTCCATGGTTAATTGGTATAGGTATAGGTTTAGGTGCTGCTATATATTATGCAGATGATGATGATGACGATGATGATTATGACTATGAAGCTGAAAGAATTGAACAAAAAGCGCAACGACAACGCGAATTAGCTCTACAAGAACAACGAGAAAGGGAACAAAGGGAACGAGAAAGACAACGAGAAGAATCTATTCGTCAACACACTCAAGCATTTATATATAAATATAATCTTGATGACTTAAGTGTAGATAACATGGCTTATTTGGTAACTAATAATTCTGATCAGGCTGTGGATGAATTTCAAGCAGCTTTTGAAAGAACTTCAGATTTTAAACATCTAAGTAGTCAAATCAATCAGTTGAATTCTGAATTGGCACAAATTAAACAACTATCAAGCTCTTTGGGATAAATTTATCGTAACTTCTCAATAACTGTAGGGAAAAAACAGTTATATACTCCAAGAATATGTTGGAGTTCAAGGTTACCTTGAACTCCAATTTAGAATTCATGGACAGAAACAAATCTGGATGATTTGATTAGCTTGCAGTTATTTATATAAAGTGAAGAGTGTAAATCAAGATTATAAGTATTTTTTTTAAACAGATTAAAATAAAATTAATAAGTCAAGTAAAAAAAAGTTAGTTCAAAATATTCGAGTAATAGAGGTGTTGCAAAATAAAACCAATGGTTTCCATTGTCTGAACCTTGATTACAAAGGATTATAAGGATTGTAAGGATTGTTTAATCAATCGGTTCTAACCCAATCCTGTAAATCCTTTAAATCCCTGAAAATCAAGGTTCAGACAATGGGTGCAAATTATTTAACCTCTTGGAGTCCAAAGCTTTAGCTTTGGGCGACTGACCGGCCAAAGCTACAGCTTTGGACTCCAAATGTGAAAAACCTGCTTATTTCCAGACAACTATATTGATTTGATATAGAAACAAATCTGGATGATTTGATTAGCTTGCAGTTAAATAATATACAGTAAATTAAGTAATTTGACTAAAGCAACAAACCGAAAGGAAAAAGTAATTATGAGCATCGAAAAAGCTGTAACTGCCGGCCTTAGTGGCAACGAATTATCAAAAAAAATAACAGGCACTGATGAAGTTAGTGCAGGACGTACAGCAGTAGCTACTGGCTGTGGTGCAGTTGTAGGAGCTGTAATGGCTGAAGGAATTGTGATTGGAGCTACTGCTGTTGGTTTGACTGTAACTGCACCTGTAACAGTTCCACTTGCAGTTGCAAGTGGTGTTGTAGCTGGTATTGCGAGTTTATTTGATTAAGTTGAAGAAACAATAAAGAACTAAAAATTAAGTACCTAATCAGTATTTTTTTTGATATTTTAGAGTCCAAAGCTAAAGCTTTACTCTCGTTCCCATGCTGGAGCGTGGGAATGAGAGTAAACGAGAGTGAAAATTTATACAAAATTTTAAATATGAGCTTTCCATGTACGAAATGCGGCTTATGTTGCCAACACATAGATAAAGTTAAACAACTTTCTGCATACCACTCAGGAGATGGTATTTGTATTCACTATGATCCAAATATTGGATGCAAAATTTATTCTAATCGCCCTGATGTGTGTAGGATAGATG